>DAOVPH010000101.1 GCA_030629295.1 Candidatus Latescibacterota bacterium
ACTGGACCTGGTGGAGAAGGTAATTGAAGATGGCCGAGATGTGGGGGAAATTGTACGGGGACTTCTGGAGCATCTTCGGGACCTGCTATTTGCCAAGATCCCCGGAGGAATGAAGAGCATAGAGGCATCGGAGGGGGATAAGCTGAGCTGCCAGACCCAGGCAGAAAACTTCTCCGAAGAAGATCTACTGCGGATGATAAAGATCGTCTCTGACTTGGAAGCCTCAATCAATCGGGCTTCCCACCCAAGACTGAAGCTGGAAATCGCCGTTGTCAGGTTGATCAAGCTCGATTCTACCGTGCTTCTAAACGAGCTATTGGAACGATTTTCCCGGTTAGAGGGGAGATTCAAGGGGGAAACCTTTCAGATCAGCGAAGAGAGAGCTTCCCTGCCACTGTTTGAAAACAAACCAAAGCAGATAGAACCCCAAAAGAAAGTGACAGTAGCAGTTCCCAAACAAGTGGAAGAGACAACTGTAGAGCCAGCAGATCTGGAGGTGAACCTGGAAAATATACGACAATACTGGCCCCAAATAGTTGACGCAGTTAAACGGAAGAAGATGAGCCTGGGGTCGCTTCTCTCTCACGGAGTACCTGCTGAACTATCTGGAAACATCCTTCAGCTCTCTTTCAAAAAGGAAGAGAATTTCTCTGCCAAGAAGGTAGAGAAAAATGCCCCTGTAGTGGAGAAGACCGTAGAAGAGATGTTCACTACTCCACTGAAGATCAAGTGCGTAATCGCCAACTCCGAGGAGAAACCAGGCTCAGCGAAAACCCCCTTAGAACAACTCTACCAAAAGGAGCCACTGCTTCGCAGCGTGGTGGAGATATTCGATGGAGAGTTGATAGGCTCTCCCGACAATTAGTGCTAAAAATCGAAGTGAAGAACAAGTGAAACAATTTGAAAACAAGGAGGACAATCTAATGGCAAAAGGATTTGCAGCGGTGATGAAACAAGCGCAGGCATTGCAAGGAAAACTCTCTAAGTTACAGGAAGACTTAGAGTTAGAAAGGGTCGAAGGCAGTGCCGGTGGAGGTATGGTCACTGTGGTTGCCAATGGTAAACAGGATATTCTGGAAGTGAAAATTGACCCTGAGGTGGTAAATCCCGAAGATGTTGAGATGTTAGAGGATTTGATTGTTGCTGCCGTAAACCAGGCCCGCCAGCGGGCTCAAGAATTGGCAGAAGAAGAGATGCAAAAAGTAACCGGGGGCCTTGTCCCGCAACTTCTGGGTGATATAAAAATACCTGGTTTGACTTAACTTAATAAGGATAGGGAGAAATAGCTGATGCAATTCACTGTTGATTGTATTGAGAAACTGACCGCGGCATTTGAAAAATTGCCTTCCATCGGAAGAAGAACCGCCCAACGATTAACCTTCTATCTGATGAAGGCCGATAAGCAAGAAGCACTCTCTCTGGCAGAGGCAATTACTGAACTAAAGGAGAAAACCCGCTACTGTTCGATCTGTTTCAATTTGACCGAAGCCGACCCCTGCAATATTTGCTCCGATTCCAGCAGAGAGCGCTCAATTATATGTGTGATAGAGGAACCAAAAGATGTCCTGGCGCTGGAGAAAACAGGTCAGTACAGGGGGCTCTATCATGTGCTGGGTGGAGTTCTATCCCCGCTGGATGGCATCGGCCCAGATAATTTGAGGATCAGGGAGCTTCAGGAGCGGGTGAAAAGTGGCATCGGGGAAGTGATTCTGGCCACCAGTGCTACCGCAGAGGGAGAAACCACTTCTGCCTATCTGGCAAAATTGCTTCACCCCTACTCAGTGAAGATCTCCCGGATTGCTCGGGGATTGCCTGTAGGGGGAGATTTAGAAATCGCCAGCAAGGAGACTTTGATTCGAGCTTTAGAAGAACGGAGGAAGATAGAATAATCACCAGCGAAGCTTGGTTGGCATACAAGGAGGTTCTATGTCTAAAATGATCGAAGTCCGATGGCACGGCAGAGGAGGACAGGGGGCAAAAACCGCTGCCTATCTTCTCGCCGAATCGGCAATGCAAGAGGGTAAATATATTCAGGCTTTCCCGGAATACGGTCCAGAGAGGATGGGGGCACCTATAATGGCGTTCACCCGCATAAGTGACAGCCCGATTAGAATTCACTGCCATGTGAAGTCCCCCCAGGTAGTGGCAGTATTAGACCCCACCTTGCTGGAAACTGTGAATATTTTAGATGGCGTTCCTGAAAACGGCACGGTGGTAGTAAACACAGACGAGTCCCCGAATTCATTGCGCAGAACCTTGAACATATCGGGCAGACGACTGTTCACTGTGCCAGCCACTCAGATCGCCCTGGAGATTATCGGCAGACCCATCCCCAATACCCCAATGATGGGCGCTATGATCAAAGCGACTGGGCTTTTAGACATAGAGGCAGTTATCGCCAACACCCGTAAGAGTTTTGAGAAAAAGTTCAACGCCCAGGTGGTAGAGAAGAATATCCAGGCTATCCGACGGGCTTACGAGGAGGTGAAATCAGAGTGAAAATCACACCCGAGACCAGATGGAAAGAGCTGCCTCAGGGGGGAATAATACCGGAAGCAGGTAACGCTGAGCAATACATAACTGGCAGTTGGCGAACCTTCCGTCCCATCAGGGATGAGGAGAAATGCACCAATTGCCTGCTGTGCTGGATCCACTGCCCCGATTCCTCCATTATAGTTGAAGATGCTAAGGTTGTAGGTATAGATTACGACCATTGTAAAGGCTGTGGCATCTGTGCCGAAATTTGTCCGCCTAAGATTAAAGCAATAACAATGATAGAAGAAAAAAGGGGTTGATTTAAACAGATTGAAGGATTCTATCTGTCGAATCTGTCTAAATCAATGCTCATCTTGATTCCAAAAAGGAGCAAATTGATGGGAAATCTGATTTCAATGGAGGGGAACCAGGCAGCAGCAGAGGCGATGCGCCAGATAAATCCCGATGCAATGGCTGCCTACCCAATAACCCCTCAGACCGAGGTCGTTCAAACGTTTGCGCAATTTGTAGCCGATGGTCGGGTGGATACTGAATTCGTCACAGTGGAGAGCGAGCACTCGGCAATGAGTGCCTGTGTGGCAGCAGCGGCATCGGGCACGCGGGTGATGACCGCCACCTCCGCCAACGGTATGGCTCTGATGTGGGAGATTCTCTACATCGCTGCCTCCACACGACTGCCAATTGTTATGGCCTTGGTAAACAGAGCCCTTTCCGCTAACATCAACATCCATTGCGACCACTCTGACTCAATGGGAGCCAGGGATACGGGGTGGATTCAACTTTTCTGTGAAAATGGTCAGGAGGCCTATGACAGCCTCATTCAAGCGGTTCGTATCGCTGAACATCCCCAGGTCAGGCTGCCGGTTATGGTTTGCTACGATGGTTTCATCATCAGCCACGCAGTGGAATGTTTGGAATTACTGAACGACAAGGAAGTTCAGAAGTTTATAGGAGAATTCAAGCCGGTGAACTCTCTGCTGGACATCTCTCATCCCTATACCTTTGGACCGTTGGACCTTTATGACTTCTACTTTGAGCATAAGCGCCAGCAGATAGAGGCTTACGGGCCGGCTAAGCGAGTTGTGGTGGAAATTGGCAAACAGTTCGCTACCCTTTCAGGAAGGGAGTACGGACTGTTTGAAGCCTATCGTCTCCAGGATGCTCAGCTGGCAATAGTTCTGATGGGTTCGGCCGCTGGGACAGCAAAAGAGGCCGTAGACCGGCTTAGGGCAAATGGTTTACCCATAGGGGTCCTGAAGTTACGAGCTTTCAGACCCTTCCCCAGTGAAGAGTTAACCCAGCTTTTGAGCAGATTTGAGGCAGTCGCCGTGCTGGACAGGGCGGTCTCCTTTGGTGCAGCCGCCGGACCACTGTTCACGGAGATAAGCTCGGCCTTGTTCGCCAGCAACCGTCGCCCCCTGTTGGTCAACTACATCTACGGCCTGGGGGGAAGAGATATAGATATAGAAGATATCCAGGAAGTTGGAGAGAAGCTCAAGAAAACGGCAGAAAGCGGAAAAGTAGAACAACCTTTTGATTACATTGGTGTTAGAAAATAGGAGGAGTTGATGGCCAGTCTAAAACAACTTTCGAGCAAGAAAGAGCTGCTGACCGGAGGGCACCGGCTGTGTGCCGGGTGTGGGGCCTCGATAATTGTGCGGCAAGTGCTTCTGGCAGCAGATACGCCGGTAGTAGTGGCAGCTTCCACTGGTTGCCTGGAGGTGGCAACCAGTATTTTTCCTTATACTGCCTGGCGTTGCTCTTTTATTCACTGCGCCTTTGAAAACGCCGCTTCCACACTCAGTGGGGTGGAAACAGCCTACCGGGCGCTGAAGAAAAAAGGAAAGATCGACCAGGATATGCGATTCATCGCCTTCTCAGGCGACGGAGGCACTTATGATATAGGAATCCAGGCCCTCTCCGGCGCCTGCGAACGGGGCCACCGGATGCTTTATGTCTGCTATGATAACCAGGCCTATATGAACACGGGAATTCAGCGCTCCAGTGCTACCCCGCTAGGGGCGGCGACCACTACCTCTCCTGCGGGCAAGGTGCTCCCTGGCAAGACTCAAAACAGAAAGGATTTGACCGAAATAATAGCCGCTCACCATATCCCCTATGTGGCTCAGGCCTCACCCAGCCGCTGGAACGACTTAGTGAGCAAGGCCCAGAGGGCGCTCCAGGCTGAAGGACCCTCCTTTATGAATGTCCTCTCCCCTTGCCCTCGTGGCTGGCGATACCCTCCAAATGAGACCATCAAGATGGCCCAATTGGCTGTAGACACTTGTATCTGGCCGCTCTACGAGGTCGTGGAAGACAAATGGAGACTCACTTACCGGCCGAAGCAGAAACCGCCCGTCGAGGAATGGCTTAAGGCCCAAGGGAGATTTGCCCATCTGTTTAAAGGCGATAACCAACAGGTGATTGAACAACTGCAGGCCGAAGTGGACCGCCGCTGGGAAGAGTTGTTAGAGAAAACCTCTTGAAAAACGTAGCGTATTCTTTCGCCCTTTCTGAGAAAATAGAGAGAGTGTTAGTACCATGAGAAAACTGATAACTATACCTAATATATTGACCTTCTCCCGTATTGCTTTGACCGTGCTTTTCTTGAAGCTATTCTTTGCTGAAGGGCTGTATTGTCAATACCTTGCCTTGGTGGTTTTTGGAGTAGCTTCGCTGACGGACAGGTACGACGGCAAATTTGCTAGAACCAGAGGCTTATCTACCGGTTTTGGACGGTTCTTAGACCCTCTGGCCGATAAAATCCTCACCTTTTCAGTTCTTGTCTCTCTGGTTATCAAAGGCTTGGTTGCCGCTTGGATGGTAGGGGTCATCCTGGTGCGAGAGATAGTCATCACTGGTATGCGGGTGCGGGGCCTGCGTAGTGGCCGGCAGATGGCAACCTCAAAACTGGCCAAATGGAAAACAGCAATTCAGTTGGCTGTCATCTTCATTATTCTGGTGTTTCTCAACCTCCAAAAGACTTTTATTCGATGGAGGATATATTCCCCTCTGTTGGATGATGATTTTTCTTACTATTTTCTCAACGGAGCAATGGCAGCAATGATGGCCTTAGCGCTCATCTCAGCTGTGCCGTATCTTCTTGGTCGTAGTAAGTAATGCCGCAGTGATTTAGGATTTCCTGTAGGGGTGACTGGCCGATTAATCCCTGTTACCCCATGAGAAAAAACAGCCAACACCTCTCCGGTGTTGGCTGTTTTTTTTGTGTTTTTTTCTATAGTTCCAAGAACTGCCTATTGTGAACTCTCTGGAATAGCCTCGCTTCTGTGACTACTGGCTCCACAATGAGAAAAACGCCAATTGTGCGCTCCGCACTTATTCAGTCTTCTACAGCGTGGGAAAGACAGTGCGGGTCCATAGGCATTAGTCGTCCTTAATCTCTCTCACCATCTCCTCAAATTGGCCAATCTGTTGCTTTGAGGCAAGTACCCCTATCTCCATCTCATATCGTCGTGTCTCACCCGGCTCTAAAAACTCCAGCTC
>DAOVPH010000051.1 GCA_030629295.1 Candidatus Latescibacterota bacterium
CGCATACAGCCCCAGATATGTCAACCGCGCCGCCGCCTCGTGCCCATAAATTCCGAATACTCCGCATGCTTCTCTGGGTTTATCCTCGATCATAGATATATTTCTTATTTTGTGGTGAGTGATGAGTGGAGTGCGAAGTGCGAAACTTCCACTTCACACCTCGCACCTGGTTTCCCAGATTCTGTACACTATTCTCTACACACTCCAGGTTTGACTTGTCATTCCCATTCTATCGTACTTGGTGGTTTAGATGAAATGTCATAGACCACCCGGTTAATACCTTTGACTTCGTTAATTATACTATTTGACACTTTCTCAAGTAATTTATAAGGAAGCTTCGCCCACTGAGCAGTCATCGCATCTTCGGTGGTTACTGCTCTTATTGCCACAACATTTTCGTAAGTCCTTTTATCTCCCATGACACCCACCGTCTTTATCGGTAGGAGCACACAAAATGATTGCCATAGTTTCCGATAGTAATTAGAATGCTTTATTTCATCCATTAGAATCCAATCTGCCTGACGTAGTATGTTGAGCCTTTCTTCAGTAACAGGCCCAATGATTCTAACTGCCAGTCCTGGCCCTGGAAAAGGCTGCCGGTAGACTATTTCATCTTGAAGGCCAAGCTCTTTTCCTAGAAGTCTTACTTCATCCTTAAATAGGTCTTTCAGTGGTTCTATGATTTCAAATTTCAAATGGGATGGCAACCCTCCGACATTATGATGTGTCTTTATGGTTGCTGAGGGACCCCCGACAGGAGATCGAGACTCAATTACATCGGGGTACAAGGTGCCTTGAGCCAGAAATTTGATTCTATCCCGTACAGGTCCCTTCGGGGTTCTACGGGATGCGCCTAATTTCCGAGCTTCCTTTTCAAAAACCTCTATAAAGAGTCTGCCGATAATCTTACGTTTTTTCTCAGGATCCTTAACTCCTTTCAGTCCCTTAAGGAACATACCCTTTGCATCTATAGTCTTCAAATTAATATGGTATCTCTCCCTGAATCTCTGTTCAACAATTTGTGCTTCATTTTTCCTTAACAGGCCATTATCAACAAAAATGGCTATTAAACTCTTTCCTATCGCTTTATGAAGTAATACTGCCAGAACAGAAGAATCTACTCCCCCACTTAATGCACACAGAACTTTTTCACTTCCCACCTTTTCCCGTATTTCTCTGATAGAATGATCAACAAATTGCCGCATGTTCCAAGTAGGCTTACAATTAGCAATAGTAATAAGAAAATTGTCCAGAATAACCTTTCCTCTTGGTGTATGAGCCACCTCAGGATGAAATTGGACACCATAAAGCCTGTTTTCCCCATCTGCCATAGCAGCAACGGGAGAATTTTGGGTTGCACCGATTATTTCAAATCCTGGGGGCAACTTGGTAACCCTATCGCCATGGCTCATCCAGATAGGTTCTTCCTCATTCAGATTCTTAAATAAACCACTTCTATTTCCGACACTTAACACAGCGCTGCCGTATTCTCTCGTCCGAGATTTATTAACTCTACCACCTAAAATTTTGGCCATTAACTGAGCTCCATAGCAGATACCTAATACTGGTATGTCCATTCGAAAAATGTCCTTATCACATACAGGACTATTTTTCTCACTAACACTGGCTGGCCCACCGGATAGAATTACAGCTTTTGGCCCTCTAACTAAGAGTTCATTAGCTTCAGTGTTATAAGGGACTATCTCTGAATAGATACCCAGCTCTCTGGTCCTGCGCGCAATGAGATGAGTGTACTGAGAACCAAAATCTAAAATGGCTATCCAATCTCTATATTTTTCTTCCATGATATTGCTGTACAGATTCGACTCTCAGATTACCTTCCCTAGATATGAGCCCTATGTCTGCTTAGGTCACAACAATAAAAAAAGTGTTTCTCTTGAGCATTGTTACCCAGAAGGACGCCTTTATTCTTCAAAAATAAAAGCCCTTTACCCCAACATCGGTAAAGGGCCTCTTTGCCCAATTCTTCAGGAATACGCCTTTGTATTCCCACTTCAAGGAACATAATCGAATGATACCCTTTTGTCAAGACTTTTCTGATATTTTCTTGATGGACTTCTGACCCAGTTCTGAGGTAATGATTATCGCCTCAGCTATCTCTCTCATTGTCTTACGATTATCCATGCTCGCCTTTTGAATATAGCGGAAAGCCTCTTCTTCAGAACACCCCTTCTGTTTCATCAATAACCCTTTGGCCCGGTCCACGTATTTGCGAGTTTCCAACTCTTCTTTGATAACCCTTGTCTGAACCATCAATCCTGCATTTTCTATCACAATCGCCGCTTGATTGGCCACCGTAGTTAAGACTTTTACCTCTCTCTCGGTAAATCTATGAGAAGTTGAAGTGTAGCTGTTTAGCACTCCGATAACCTTACCTTTGACATATAACGGGACAGACAGAAGGGAGCACAGGCCTTCTTTTTCGGCTATACGCCGATTTATATAACGCTCATCCTTCTTCACATCCTCCACCACCACAGGACAATTCTCCTTTGCCACTCGTCCGGCTATTCCTTTACCAAGTTTAATATTGGGTTTTTTGTTATACTCCTGGCTGACGGACTGGGTGGCACGAATAACCAGCTCCTGTTTCTTTTCATCCAACAACATCAGCGAACAGATCTTGGAGTTCATCACCTCTGCGGTTATGGTGACGATAAGCCGCAGAATATCATCAATATAAAGGTCGGAGGTGATCGCCTTGGCTATCTCCAAGAGTGCTTCAAGATGTCTATTATTATTCGGATTCTCCAACACTGGTGTCTCCGTTTGCCGCGACTTCCCCGCCTTCATGCAGTCCTTACACCCAGCCACGAAGTCGCATCGCTTCTGCTACTCGTTGAACCGCTACCACATAGGCTGCTTGTCGCATATTTATCTCGTACTTACGAGAACAGTTCAGTACCGAATGATAGGCGGCAGTCATCTTCTTGTCCAGTTGGCGATGCACATCATCCTCGTCCCAGTAATACATATACATATTCTGCACCATCTCAAAATATGAGACAGTCACTCCCCCGGCGTTACAGAGAAAATCAGGTATTACATGGACACCGTTTTTGTAAAGGATTTCATCTGCCTCCGGGGTGGTGGGACCATTAGCTGCCTCGGCAACAATCTTTGCTTTGACCCCAGGGGCGTTCTCTTCTGTTATGACACTTTCTAAGGCAGCAGGCCAGAGTATATCCACTGGAAGCTCTAAAATCTCTTGGTTGGAGATAGATTCGCTGCCGGAAAAATTAACAACACTGCCAGTCTGAACTTTATGTTCGTAAACTGCCTGAGGGTCAAGTCCTGTCTTGTTGATTATGCCTCCCTTAGTATCACTGACTGCCACTATCTTGCAACCAAAGAGGGTTTTTCCTAAAAGGGCGGCATAGTATCCTGCATTTCCATAGCCTTGAATTGCTACGGTGGCATTTTCCAGTTTTAGATTACACTGTTTGGCAGCCTCACGCATGGTATACCAGCCGCCGCGAGCCGTGGCATCCCCTCGTCCAGCAGAGCCACCTAAGCTAAGAGGTTTACCTGTGATAACCCCGAACGGATTCCCACCGACAATCTTCGCATATTCATCCATCATCCAGGCCATTATCTGTGGATTAGTATAGACATCAGGGGCAGGGATATCTTTGTCCGGGCCGATGACTTGACTTATTCCGCCGATATACGCCCGGCTCAGACGTTCTATTTCACTTTGTGACATTTTCTTGGGATTGCAGATCACTCCGCCTTTTGCCCCTCCCAGAGGTATATCTACGACCGCACATTTCCAGGTCATCCAAGCAGCAAGAGCCCGCACCGTATCGATGGTCTCCTCAGGGTGGAACCTAATACCTCCCTTAGTTGGCCCTCTGGCATCATTGTATTGCACTCTGAAACCCCGAAAAATTTTAGCGGAACCATCATCCATACGCACGGAAAGAGATAGATGAAACTCGCGCATCGGAACCCGAAGCATCGCATGTATGTTCGGCTCTAAGTCAATAATCTCTGCACACACATCTAATTGCCTTTGGGCAATTTCAAAGGGATTAAGGGTTTCCTTTTTTTTCTTCTCTTTCGTCATTCTACTCTCCCTTAGTTTACTAATTTACTGTTTGCTAATAATATGAGAGTTCATTGCTTTTGCTGAAGAACCAGGAGATTTCAACTGATTCTCACCACCACGCCTCGTTGGTAGAGATATTGTTTAACTTCTCCGATACTCAGTTGGCGGTAGTGAAAAAGAGAGGCAGCCAGAGCAGCGTCGGCCTTCCCGTAGGTAAAGGCCTGGTAGAAATGTTCCTTGGTACCCGCTCCTCCGGAAGCGATAACTGGAATGTTCACTGCCTCAGCTACCCGGCGGGTTAGCTCCAGGTCATAACCATATTTGGTGCCATCACGGTCCATACTGGTAAGTAGAATCTCCCCAGCACCCAGGGCTTCCACTTTCCTGGCCCACTGGACAGCATCCAATCCGGTGATAGTTCGACCCCCATAGGTGTAGACCTGCCAACTTTGTCCCTTCTGTTTAGCGTCAATGGCTACGACAATACACTGGCTGCCAAACCGGTCGGCTGCTTCTGTGAGCAGACGAGGATTCTCTATTCCCGCCGTGTTGATAGAAACCCTATCTGCACCGGCCTTCAAGAGTTCTCGGATGTCTTCCGTGGTCCGGAGCCCACCACCCACAGTCAAGGGCATAAACACTCGCTCGGCGGTTTTCTCTACTACTTCCAGCATAATTTTCCGGTTGCCGCTGGAGGCGGTTATATCTAAGAAAACAACCTCATCGGCCCCTTCCTCATCGTAGCGGGCAGCTACCTCCACCGGATCACCAGCATCTCTGATGTCAACGAATTTGGTTCCCTTCACCACCCGCCCAGCATCCACATCTAAACAGGGAATTATCCTTTTGGCCAACGCCATACAAATTTCCTTAGAAACGGATTACGCAAAGCTTATCGGAAAGTCTTTCTCTTGGCAATGGACGAAGCGAAAAAATCGTAGTTGCCTAAAATAACCCGCTCGGTCCTAATTGGTGTCTGTCCGGAAAAGTACCTATCTTCGTCTTTTAGTGTCATTGCGAGCAACTGCAAGGAGCGAAGCAATCTCTTTAATATCAGGGGATTGCTTCGTCGCTTCGCTCCTCGCAATGACAAAACAAGCTCCCCATCTGTGCTTTTTCGGACAGATACTAATTAGGCTTAACGCTCAACTGAAGCAAATCAAAGTTGTTAAAGAAAATTTCATCCACAACTAAGGCTTTCGGCAAAATTTTCCAGCAATTTCAGTCCCTGCCGCTGGCTTTTTTCCGGATGAAACTGACAGGCAAAAATATTGTTTTTGGCAACAGAAGAGGCAAATCTGACGCCATACTCAGTAGTGGTAACCACAATAGTTTCATCCTCTGGCTCCACATAATAGGAGTGGTCAAAGTAGAAATACGACTCATCGGGCACCTCTTTCAAGACAGCGGATAGTTGCCCGGCGGGGGCACGTTTCTTTACCCTATTCCATCCTATATGGGGGATCTTAACCCGCTGGGGGAAACGTTTAACCTTGCCTTTCAAGATTCCCAGTCCTTTGTGGTGACCACCCTCTTCGCTCTCGGTAAATAACAAGTGCAGTCCCAGACAGATACCCAGAAAGGGTTTACCTTCCTGGATGAATTGAACAACAGGTCGAATAAGCCCTCGACCTCGAAGACCCTCCATTGCTCCCTCAAATGCCCCTACTCCAGGCAGCACAACAGCGGCAGCTTCCCTGATTTTGTCCGCCTCATCCGTCACTTCTACCACTGCGCCTGCCGTTTCCAATGCCTTTGCTACACTTCGAAGATTGCCCATTCCATAGTCAACCACTGCTATCATCCAGATTCAACTCCTTTTTCCTTCACCCACTCCGTTAGTAAACACTATCAAGCCCCTCTATCTCGAGGGGCAAATATTGAGGACGTAGATTCTCTATGCCTTTAGGGGAATATACCAAAGTTCAAATAAAAAGTCAATCGATTTCTTGGGCTCTCGAACTGTAGTCTCTCAGAATGGACTTTTTAGTCTTCCTTAGTCCAACAGTAATTTTCATGTCGTCTTGCGGAGAAGATTCTCTGGCCTTCAACTGTCACCTGGCTTCCATTCAAAACCAAAATGGCCTGCAGCCCCTGGCGATTCTGACAGACCAGACAGGCACGGGCATCAGTAGTGATTCCAAAAACCTCGAGCTTTGGTCGAGTCACACGAGGCTGTGAGAAAAGCAAAGTCCTCAGTTTGTTCCCCTTTTCTACCTGTGCCGCCAGAAGATCGGATGTCTTATGGACCAAAACCTTCGGTCTATTTTCTCCCTTGACGTAAGGCACCAGAAGGGTCACAAATTGCACCCTGGAGGTTTCCTCAAAATCCGGATGCCGAAGAATCCAGTAGGCGTGGGCGGTCAGCCGTCGCAAGGTGACTCCGCCGATTTGCAACGGCTCCGAGACATCCAAAGAGCAATCGCTGGAAGCCAAAACCTGAACCAACAGGTCGGTCTGTTTACCTCTTATCAAGGCTGTCCCCCCTTGATCAAGAATCTCCAGATCGCAAGGGGTGTGGTAGTGGAAAGCAAAATCGCGCTTTATCTCCGTATCCCTGGCCTCAATATCATCGAGAAGGACGATGAGCGAAGGGGAGGAAGCCTCCTCATCGCAGACCCAGAACACATGCCGCCGGAAGCTCCTGAGCTGGTCGGAATAGGCACTGGTGGCGTCGGCGGAGAGCAGAACGGCACGGCGACTCTGGAGAAACTCTTTCATCCGACATTCCGAGAGGACTCCCTGACGCTTGTTCTCGTCGCCAAAGAAAGTGTAGGGATCCCGCTGATTGGCGCCATCTACCACTAAGGTGTTGTGCCAGGGAGTAGAAACCGGAGGAGTGATGCTGGTCCAGTAACGGGAGCTATATTTCTCCTTGCCCGGATCTGCCAGCAGGCGATCTTCTCCAATCGACAGGATCACACCGGCTAAGTCCAGATGGCGATGGGGGGAGTCGGCAGAGCCACCTTTGAAAACGAACAGACTGCTATTTTTCTCCCAACCCGTCCTGAGGGCTGCAGTATGAATAAGAGGAAAGAATCTGTGGGCTGGTTCTTCTTCCGGGAAGCGGGGTTTTATCTCATCTCGCCGCCAAAACAGGCTCATCGGATTAGTTTTTTCCTGATTCTCCTCGATGATTTTGTCCCCCAACCACTGGGCCTGTTGGGCTTGCTTCTCCTCGCCCAAATCCCAAAGATATCCTGCCAGCCAGTAGAAGAAGTCTTCATGGCCGAAGCCAACATAACCGACATCGGAGAATGGAGCCCATCCTTTGAGATCTGGCATAAGGAAAAAGAGAGGGAAGTCCAGGGCTTTTCTCCAGAAGCGGTGGGACTTAAGCCTTCCTTGGCCGGTGCGTTCCAGGGCTTCGGCGAACAGGGCCACACTGCTAAAATTGTAGAGCCAGTAGCCAACTCCCTCTACACCTTCGCCTTGCGGGTCGGCAGCGTCCAGTACCTTCCCGGCTTTCTCTGTGGCCCGTTCCAGAGCCTCAGCGCTCTTTTGATAAGACTTCAGGTAAAGAGCAGCCAATCCTAAGGCTGAGTACATAACACTGCACCAGTTGCTGTTGTAAGCCCTGGCCCACCAGATACCCCTCTCGGTATCGCAGAGAATTAATTCGATCGCTTTCGCTAAAAGTCCGGCTTCGATTTGTTCCTTCTCGGTGGTCGTCAAAACCTCGGCAAAGGCTTCGTAACCCAAAATGGATTTGACGGTAATCCCTGCTGTACCCAGATCCGAAACCATAGTGGGATGTTGCCGCTGGTGAGTGAGGGCCATCCAGGTGCCGGGGGCATCAGCAGATATTATCTCCAGCAGAAGCTTCTTCCCCATCCGGCTGTATCTAACCTCCTTTTCCACCAGATAGGCCAGGGCCAACGGCAAAAGACGCCGGCTCAAAGGCAAAGCCTGATCGTCCTTTGGGTCAGAGCTTTCCTGTGACCCCTCATTTGCATTTTTCAGAATCTCTGCCCACAGGAGACGAAATCTGGGATCCCGGGCATTGGAGCGTAGGCGCTCCACATCTTGAGCTGTAAAGAGAAGTCGTTCTCCATTAGACATCTAAGTCTCCTTTTTGTGCGCGGGCACTGTGATAGAAAGCCTGGAGACTGACCGGCCCATAAAGTCCCCCTCCTCTGGACTCTGTCTCAAACTCCAAGGCACGGGTGTGATAAGGACCTGGCCACCCCGGTCCCTGTTGATTCTCCCAATCACGACGCACCCGCTCGGATGTGAGCACATTAGCCAGAGTGTTGGTGATCACGATCTCCAGCTCTAATCTCTCCCCCCGGACCACATTGGAAAGGTTCACCTCCCAAGGCGGCCAAGCCAGGTGACCGACCTCCTGACCGTTGGCCCAGACCCGGGCGGCGTATTCAACTTTGCCCAAGCTCAGACGGAGGGGAAGACCCTGCCAGTTCCTGGGCAGATCTATCGAAATTCGATAGGCCACATACCCGGAGAAATCATCACCGAATCGTTCCCGCCACGCTCCCAGGTGAATGGATTCCCAGGCCTGCCCGGAAAGATCCCGCACCTCATAGTCGTGTTGACCAACATCAAATCTCCGCACCGGCTGGGCCTGCCAGCCCTGAGCAAGCACAAGCTCGGCACCCGGGATAGGCTCCCAATAAGGCCGCCTCGGTGCCTGGGAACTATCGAATAGCAACAGCAAGGACTCGCCCGGCATCAGCTCAAGGGAAACAATAGTATGTTCATCCTCCCGATATGCCTCTCCCACTGATCGGACTTCACCCCGCAGGGGGTCAAGCTTCTTGGGAAGAAAGGCCTCCCGGAAGCGGGCTGAACCCCAGTAAGGATCTTCTCCCTCATTGAACAAGAAGTAAAGCGCGCCCCGCAACCAGCGCCGGGCGGTCACGCGGATAGACTTGGAAGGGGAAACAAGCTCAACCAGCGGCGGGATCTCTTGCAGCAACTCTTCAACCACACCCACCTTGACCAGGCGGACACAAGCGCCTAACTTCTCACGCAGTCGCGCTCCCCCATCCATTTCTACCCCCGGGAGCTGGTCAAGGCAAAGAAGCTCTCCGCCGGAACGGACAAACTCAACCAAGCGATCGACTGTCTGCGACTTTAACCACTGGCAAGGCCCTATGACTACTCTCCGGTAGCGCATAGGTCCCACACAGCACATCCCGTTTTCAAAGCAGGTATCGGAATCGGAAAGAACATCATCATCTATCAGGTCGAAATCGCATTGACTCTCCAAAAGGGTCTGGACAAGCACCTCATATCCGGTAACCGCCTCATCGGCCGTGCCCTTAGCCCAGATGTCCCGAACCGGGTAATAGATAGCTGTTTCTACGGCCGGCTCGCCGCAGCTCAGGACATATCCCAGTCGGGCCACATAGCGGTGAAACTCCGACATATAGTCCCAGAGCGGGTTCACCGGCCCAAAATGCGGACGCTCCCCAGGCATCAGATGTTCATAAGTGGAGAGGGGATAGCATCCGATGACCAAA
>DAOVPH010000192.1 GCA_030629295.1 Candidatus Latescibacterota bacterium
GAATCCCTTGGTGGTCAAAGCCTTGATGGTTATCGGAGAAAGGAAAACTGATCTCACTATCCCCAACGCAACGGCTATGATTCTCCACCACACCGAAAACAACCTCAACTTGCTCCGCCAGGGCAAAGTGATAGTAGTACTGGATAACGATTAGAAAGGGGAACAACTTCTTTGTTTTCCAGAAAATTAACTATTGTCCTTGTCTCACTTTTCCTGATACTTTTCGGCTGCGCACTCAGGCCAGGCAGGAAACTCCCCTCCCCTACCCTATCTAATATCCACTACACCCAAGGGATGCAAAAATTAGCGGAGGGGGATTTAGATGGAGCCTTGGCAGAATTCAAAAAGGCCCAGAGTATGGATAAGGATTTTGCCGCGGCGTATGTGGGTATGTCGCTGGTGGCACTGAAACGAGAAGAGTGTGAATCTGCCTTTAAGCATATCAGAGAGGCAAAACAAAAGGACAGCCGCTGCATTGATGCCTATATCGTCGAAGGTCGCATTCTCACTGAATGTAGAAACCATCCTGACTGGCTGGCACAAGCACTGAATAGCTATGAAATGGCGCTCGAGCTGGCGCCGGAAAATGACGCTGCTCATTTCTATCAAGGAGAGAGTTATAAATCTGTCTACCAGTTCTCAAAAGCGGCAGAGGCTTACAAACGAGCTGCTGAGCGAAGGGGACATTTTTTCCACCGAGCCAGCTATGAACTGGAGACTGTACAGAAGATATTAAACGCCGCTCCCCAGACAAAGATAGCGATGCAGGTCGGTGTAAAACTCCGGATTACAAGAGCCGACCTGGCTGCACTGCTTTCGGCTGAACTAAGAGCTGAACAGAAAGTCCAAATAGAAAATAACAGGTTTAACCCGAATTTAAACGATATTTCAGACATTACCAGACACTGGGCCGAAAACTGGATCAGGGCTGTAATCGGCTGGGGACTTGTAGGCCTGGAGCCTTTCCCCGATGGCACCTTCAAACCAGATTTGCCAGTCACAAGGGGAAACTTCGCCTTGGTGGTCCAAAGTGTGCTCCACCTGTTCTCCAACGACACCCAATTGACAACAAAGTACTTTGGAGAAAGTTCCCGCTTCCCTGATATTAAAAGCGACGACTACATTTACAACGCCATCGCCCTCTGTGTTGACAAAGGTCTCCTGCAAACTAATGCTGACGGAAGCTTTGGCCCCGCAGAGTATATATCTGGGACTGATGCTCTGCTGGGCATCGGTAGACTCCGAGATATTCTGTAGCACTAAAAAAAGATACAATCCTTGATAGATTACCCCGTAAAAAGTCTAAAATCCACCACAGAGAGCGCTGAGCGTGCCAAAAGAGCGTAGTCTTAAAATAATCAGATTATTATATTATAGACTTGTTTCAGATGGCCCAAAAAAAGCCGCCCTCGCCACAGAGACAAGGACGGCCCAGGAAAGAAACTCCTCCGAGATCATCTCCCCTCTAATCCAGAAAATGTTGATAGCCCAACGAAGTCAACTCCCTTTCTCTCCCATCTTCGCCGACGATGACCACTCCCTTTTCTGACTCTACGATCTCTCCAATGATCGTCACCCGTGTTCCTGTATTGCTCAGCAGGTGAGCTCTCAGTCTCTCCACATCCATAGGAGAAAGGGTAAAGAGCAGCTCAAAGTCCTCTCCCCCATTCAGGGCATAGTCCAGCGTTGACCCGCCCTGTCTGGAGGCTACCTGTTTAGCGTCTGGGAAGATGGGAACTTGAACGGCAAACAGTCGGGCTCCTACCCCGCTTTCCCGGCAGATGTGATGCACCTCTGAGGAGAGCCCGTCGCTGATGTCTATCATCGCATGGATTTGGGCAACCTCACCCATTGTCCTTGCCTCCTTGACCCTTGGAGTTGGCTCAAGGTGCCGCTTGACCACTTTCTCATCAGTTTGTCCTTTCTCCTTGAGCACCTCCAGTCCGGCCCGTGCCCCACCCAAATCCCCGGTGACGCAGATGGCATCTCCTATTTTAGCACTTCGACGTAGGGCAAGCCTCTCCTTTTCTACCTCTCCGATCACAGCAATAGAGATTAGCATTCTATCGGGGGATAGACTGGTATCCCCTCCCACAATACTGCAGCCGAACTCAGAGCAGACGGCATCCATTCCCCGATAGAGTTCTTCGACCTCTCCTACCGACATCGTCCCGGGAAAAGCAAGACAGACCACTGCCCACCGCGGATTCCCCCCCATAGCAGCGATATCGCTCAGATTGGCTGCCATCGTCTTCCACCCAATCTGCCAGGGGGTGGCAAACTCCCTTTTGAAATGGATGCCCTCTACAAAGGCATCTGTAGTAATCAGGCGATAGAGGCCCGGTTGATCTTCAATCACGGCCGCATCATCACCGATGCCAATTAAAACAGAGCTGTCGCCCGGTGTTACCCACCTTTTTATCCGTTCGATGACTCCAAATTCACCGATGCTGTTGATCTTCATCTAAGTCTCCTGACTGGCCTTATATTAAGCCATTTTGGAGAAGATGTCAAGGGTTATTTCCCTTGACTTGAGTGCACTTATTCAATATATTTTGCCCAAATGGATATCCTGCGTCTCAAGAATATGCGCTTTTACGCTTACCACGGGGTGCTTCCAGAAGAAAAAAGATTGGGACAGTGGTTTGAGGTGGACTTAGAAGTGAAAACTGACCTCCAAAAGGCCGGCCTCTCCGATCAACTGGAAGATACCCTGGATTATTCCCGGCTGCTTAAGCTCGTTCAGGAAGTAGTCACTGGAGAGAAATTTAACCTCATTGAAGCCCTCGCCGAGCGCATAGCTCAGAAGATTGCGGAGAGCTTTTCTGCGCGTGAGCTCACCGTACGGGTGCGTAAACCCAATCCTCCTTCTCCCGCCCATTTCGACGGGGCAGAAGTGGAGATTCACCGGGTCTACAATCACCCCGGAGGAGAGTCGTAAATGGCCACGGTTTACCTTGGTCTCGGCTCAAATCTCCGCAACAGGGAGACGTTCATAAACCAGGCAGTGGAGATGCTTTCCCAGAATATTGAAATTCTCGCTGTCTCTTCGCTTTACGAAACTGGCCCGTTAGGATTCACTGAACAACCTTCCTTCTTGAACGCAGTGCTCAAAGCCAATACCGCTTTCTCTCCTCGGGAGTTGTTGAACTTCACTCAATCGGTTGAAAGAAAACTGGGACGAAAACGCACCCAACCGTGGGGCCCAAGGACTGTGGACTTAGAC
>DAOVPH010000025.1 GCA_030629295.1 Candidatus Latescibacterota bacterium
CAACATCGGAACAAATGGATCATCGGGGGGGAACGGAACGACAAAATGTTGTAGACCTTCAAACAATATGATCAGCCCTCCAACAAGCTTGATACGGTTGTTCCTGACTGTATAAGTCAATTCCTTTACCACGATAGGCATACAATCCATAGGAATCAAGGGCTTGAGGAAGTCAAACAACTTTTCAAAGAGATTCCTGTGCTGCCAGGTAGCTTTATTCTCGGACCTTAAAGATCGTTCAAAAAGCACCTTCTCCCCTAACCGGTATCCAACCCACCAAGCCACGGCCAGATAGATCAACAACGCGGATGAAAATATAAGAAAAGAACCTTGATTCCCCTTTCCCAAATGGAAGAGACACTCCGCCAGTAATCCAGGAGGAACGAACACTAAGTATTGAGATACAGGGAAGTTCAAAACAACGGAGGAGTGGACATCACCTCCCAATTTATAAACGACTATATTGAACCCAATAATGCACGCGAAAAACAGGATAGCTGCCAGCAACTTGCTGTATCTGGCAAACCTTGTGTACATCCGGAGCCAGAAACTCAGGATGCGAATCAACAGAATGGTGATTACCGCAAAGGCCAAAATGGAAAATAGCGATAAGAATATGGTACATGGTTTAATCAGATTCAACAAGACCAGAAGCCACACAAAGATCGGTACGGTAAGTACGATCCAATAATCCAGCAATCCATACCCTATGCTCACAACATACCATCGCTTAAAGGAAAAGGGGAATAGCATCAACCTCTGCAGGTCTCGGCTGCCCGTCCCGGTGCTCCCTGTGAATATACTTAGTATGATCCATCCAAGGAAAATGGCCAGACAAAGCAAATGGGTCAACTCCCGCATTACCTCAGGACGGTTAGAAGCCACGAGCAGACTAATCGTGTGGAAAATGCGTCCTACTGAGAAGGATCCTGAGTATGCCAGTACAAGGAATATCACCATGCATACTATGAAAGAGATTTTCCTCTGCTTGAGTCGATTCAAGAACAGGCGGTATTTGAGCCAGCTAAGAGTGAGTATACTGGATTTCATAGCAAGTTTCTTTATTTCCTTTGATCTTTTGCCCTCACAGTATGGCGCCCTTAGAGCGCATCCACTCTGTTCATAGGGATTATCGGGATGCGCTCTATCGGGCATAGGTACGCTACTGCCGGTGAGTCAAATCACCAGTCTAAGAACAACAAGCTGTGCGCACCTAACGATATTGCAAGCGCACCAACAATTGGGGCGGCAGTGCAAAGGGCTAGAGTCCCCACAGCGAGGCCAGCGATCGGCAGGCCTTTCGTCAAGATCCATCCCCCCCAACCGCCTCCTCCGCCTCCACTCCACCTATCAGGCCGCACATACCCATACACATCCGCTTTCTTGATAGACACGTATGCTCGCAGCGGCCGCTTCACCAATTTCTTCTTCACGGTTTTCACCTCCTTTCATCATGGATTCCTGCGCTATCTTTCTTCACCCCCTTTCTTCTCCAGATTTCTACCTGGCATCATACCTGAGAAAGGACAGATATGCAGCCAGGAAGAAAAACACAATAAAGAGCAGCAGCATAAGTAGATCCAGATCTATGTTTCCGACTGCATCAGCAAAACTGGCCCTCTGATAGTTGAATGTAGGAATACCTGTCAGATCCAACTTCTTTCCTAATTGAGGCAAATTTGCCTCTACATCAGAACTCATCCCCTTTATTCGCATCTCCATATATTGGGCAAACCTATCCTTAAACTTCGCCAGGGCTCTACCAAACCTCAAGTCATCATTGAACCCTGTTCCGGCCATCCCCTGCATAGCAAAGGCATAGGAGGTAGAGGGAGAAAGACGGGAGAGAATACTGGACACCCTGAAAGTTCTCGTCAGACGGTTCTGGAACTCTTGCTGCAACTTTGCCTTCTTGGCATTATTCTCTGCCATAACCCTGCTGCTCACCTCCTCAAGCCATTGTCTTGAAGGAGGATGTCCGTTTTTCTCCATATACTTTCGTATTTCTGTGAAAGCCTTCACATCCGCTTCGTTAGTGATCGCTCGCATCCGGTTCTGAAGGACCGCCACTGAGGGCGGTGGCGCGACGGTCGCACCCAGGTGAAACGCTAACCTGGGAATCGCAATAACCAAAACCACCCACACCACTATGCTCACCAGAAAGGATAACGGCGGACTTTTGGTAACCGAAGAGACCAGAAGTCCTGCTTCCAAAACTACCGCCAGGTATATCGCCGCTAACAGAAGCATCATAGCTATTCTCTTCCAATCATCTGCGCTGAAGGAGTGAAATGAATAGAAAGACATGATCACACTAATGGCAAGAACGGATATCAGGAGCGGAATTAACAAGGTGATGTAGTTCCCGAAGAATTTGCCCAGCAGGATGGTGTGCCTGGGTACATTGTGAGATATAAGCAGCTTCAGCGTGCCGGACTCTTTCTCACCGGAGAGGGCATCGCAGACCAACAGAAACGCCAATAGGCTCAACACAACCTGAAAGAGGTAGAGAAAATCCAAGGGGCCAGAGAGTGAAGTGATGGGGTTCCTCTCCAGATCACTTCCCCCTATGGGCGTCACATCATACGAGGTTACCCGATAGATGCGACTTCTGGCCGCCTCTATCCCTTTGGCGATGAAACTCAACGGTTCAGGTCTTCGATCGACTTTTACCCCGGAAACTGCGGCCAGACTCACCAGAGATGGTTCGTTGGTCACCGCCTCTCTGTGGCTTGTCACATTACTGTCATATTCCTCATAGCTCAGCCTCATCTCCTGAAAGAGGGAAAATGCCGTTATAATGAACAATCCTATACAAAGAAATGACAGAATGATAAATCTTGAACTCACCACATTGGTTCGAATCTCTTTACCCACAATTGTCCAAAACATCTTGTACCTCCTCGTAATCAACTATTGGGGCAGCCCACCCCAACCATCGAGCTTCGGGGCTCGGCTTATTCTCTCCACGCCTGTGCTTTGCTCCTCGATATACTTCAGATAGATCTGTTCTAAGTCGGCTTCTGCAAACTCAGATCGATCAATGTTGAGGATTAAACGGCCATAGGACATAATCCCCACCCGATCGGCAATCTTTCTGGCCCGAAAGATGTCGTGCGTGGTCATAAAGATTGCTTTTCCCCGGGAACGCAAGTCAGCCAATAGCGCCAGAAACTCACGCCCTCCTTTGGGATCCAGTCCCGATGTGGGCTCATCCAGGACAATCAGTTGTGCATCCTTTAGGATTGCCACCGCAATGCCCAATCTCTGGCGCATTCCTTTGGAGAAATCGCTCACCTTCTTCCGAAACGAGTCCTCGGGCAGGCCCACCTCATGCAATACCTGATCGTACTGCTTTGAAGTTCTTCTTCTGCCGCTAAGCCTGGCGAAGAAGTCAAGATTTTGCCTGGGGCTGAAACTCCCATAAAGTCGCACATCTTCAGAGACAAAAGCAGCGTGCTTTCGTGCCTCTAAGGGATTTTTCGCCACGTCGACACCCTTGATCTTTATCGTCCCACCGCTGGGCTGGATGAGATTGAAGATCAGATTCACGGTGGTGGTTTTTCCTGCCCCATTGGCACCCAACATAACAAATATCTCCCCCGGCTCCACCTTCAGATTTAGCCGATCAACAGCAAGTACTCCGTCTTCGTAACGCTTTACCAACTCATTTATCTTTAGCATATTTAGCTCCTCTGCTGACAACGAAATTCCCCGCTGTTCGTTTGTATCCCATGAGGCAAACAACTTTCGTGCCAGAAAGCAAAAAGGCTACTCAGTGTATCTCTAAGTAGCCAGCAACAATCTGGTTGTAAAATTATTTCTTTTAGTCTAAAACCTGTCTCAAAATGTCGACAGAACAATTATGTCCAATATCTGACACTCTTTTTTTCGCAATTTGTCTATCTCTCTGGATTGAAAATAGTTATTTCCATTACTGAAATTGTTCAATATCTGACAGCGATTTTCCCACAATTATCTCAGTTGCCTAATTCCGATGAAGTTATCTCGATTATCATCACTGTTCAATTTCTGGCACCAAGCAGCAACCAACATGTTAATGATCTTTGTGAAAGTTCAGTATCTTATTTATGCTGACAGCCAGCCTCCATCCACAAAGATGGTCTGGCCGGTGACGTAGTCAGAGGCTTGGGAGGCAAGAAATACGGCTGCTCCGGCCAGGTCATCTGGCTTGCCCCACCTGCCCATAGGTATCCGGGCAGAAAGCTCCTGGTAGCGTTGTTTATCTTCGATTAGAGGGGCAGTGAGATCGGTGATGATGTAGCCTGGCCCGATGGCGTTGACATTAATGCGATACTTCGCCCAGTCGTTGGCTAAGGCCTTGGTCAGTTGAGCTACTCCTCCTTTGCTGGCCGCGTAGGCAGGGATGGACTTCCCTCCGGTCACCGCAATCAACGAGGAGGTATTTATTATCTTCCCCCCACCCTGCTTGATCATCACCCGGGCGACGGCCTGAGAACAGAGAAATACGCTCTTCAGGTTCACTCGAATCACTTCGTCCCACCAGCCTTCGGGGAAATCCTCACTGGGCGCCCGGTGGGTGATTCCGGCGTTGTTGAACAGGAAGTCAATTCGGCCAAACCTCTCTAAGGTTCTGTTCACTAAATTCTCCACCTCGGCTTTCACCGAGACATCGGCATTGATCGCTATTACATCTGTCCCATATCTCCGCAGTTCTTCTGCGGTCTTCTGCAAAGCCGGCAGTCCCCGGGAACAGATGGCCAGATTCGCCCCAGCCTGGGCTAAACCCTCTGCAATCCCTTTGCCTATACCTCGGCTTGCACCGGTAACAATACCTGCCTTGCCTTTCAAACTGAATTTATCCAGAATCATTTTTCTTCTACCCTCCCCCGGAAACCGTATCATTATTCTATTAGCCACTAAGGCACGAAGACACAAAGAAAACAACGGAATAAAAAGTTTATGAGTTAATCTTGGTGTCTTAGTGGCTTTGTGGCTGAACTGTTATCTAAAGCCGCTTATCATAAATTCTGTATCTTTAGTACACTCTCCCGCCCATTGCTTCAATGCCCCTTATGATCAATGTATTGTCCTCCAAAATCCAGGAGACCTCTCCGCCGATGTAACCCAGCTTTTTTGCTGTCTTAAGGCTCTCAATATAAAGCAGAGAATCAATGCCCCTCCTGCGGTAGCCGGCCCGGACACCTAAGAGCATTAATCTCAATTGATTGGCTTTCCGGGAGTACCAGAGAAGTTTCATCAGCGAGATAGGGTCAAGCTTGCCGTTTATTCTGTTTAAGGCCTGGTTGAAGTCAGGAACGGCTACTGAAAATGCTGCCGGCTCTCCCCCGATCTCTGCGAGAAACAGTAACTCTGGAACGGCAATCCGCTTTAGGTTTATCGCCATGTGGTAGAACTCCTCGTCACTCATAGGGACGAATCCCCAGTTACGGCTCCAAGCCTGATTATAGATGAGTTTGACTTTTTCCATCTCCTCATCAAACCTTTTCACATCCAGGGTGCGAAGATGAATCTTGTGTTCTCGGCTCACTTTTTCTGCTATTCTTAAAACCCTTTCCGGGATTGGCTGCGAGGTATTCAGCCAAAACGCCAACAAGTCTTTCGCTTTATAAAACCCATTTCTCTCTACCAGGTGAATATAATAGGGGGGATTGTAGGTCATCATTATCATCGGACTGGAATCGAATCCTTCCACCAGAAGTCCACACTCTTCATTGGTGGAGAAATTCATCGGTCCCCGCATACAGTCCATCCCCTTTTCCCGAAGCCATTTCCCGGCAGTTTCAAAGAGTTTGTCTGAGATATCCTGATCGTCGGTGGATTCGAAGAAACCGAAGAATCCGATCTTATCTCCGTAGAACTCATTGTGAGCCCTGTTGACAATGGCCGCGATTCTGCCCACTGTTTGTCCCGCCTTTTCGGCCAGGAAAAGGGCCACCTCGGCGTGGCGATAAAATGGATTCTGCTCTGGGGTAAACAGTTTCTTCTGCTCTCCTATCAGAGGAGGCACCCAATATTTATCGGCACGATATATTGTCCAGGGAAATTTAATAAATCTGCCCAATTGTTTCCTGTCCTCCACTGGGCAGATCTCTATCTTTGCAGCCATAGGTCACCTCTGAGTAGGGACGAACCTGCGTGTGCGTCCCAATTAGGGCAGACACATAGGCTTCGCCCTGAAGGGCTCAAGCCCGAAGGGTCTGCCCCTACGGATGTGTGCCTGCAATCCTTCATTCCACAGAAATCATTGCGAAATAGCACCATTAGTTAAAAACGACGCGTTCGTCACCCCCTATTTCACAAGGGCAGGCTAACCTCCTTACCGGTTTTTGCTGACTGGTAGATTGCCTGAATTAGCTCCACGGCTTTCCTGCCCTCTCGGCCATTTACTAAGGGTTCTCTGCCGGTCTTCACGGCGTCTACCATATCCTTAAGTTGCAGGTAATGTCCTTCGGTGCTGAAATTAGTGGGGTCTGCCTGACCTCCCGAAGCTTCCTTCTCAGGTGGAAATGGCAGCGGGATTTGCTCGCCATCTTTAAACTGCCAGGCGACCACCTGTTCCCCTTTAAGGATGACGCTGCCGTTTTCCCCATGTATCTCTAAGCGGGAAGAAAATCCCGGGGAAATAGCAGTTGAACCTTCGATTACACCCAGGGCGCCGTTGGCAAATCGCAAGGTGGCCACAGCGAGGTCTTCTACTTCAATTTTATGGGCTAAAGTGGCTATTTTAGCCGAAATAGACTCCACTGGCCCCATAATCCAGAGCAACAGGTCGATGGTGTGAACAGATTGATTCATCAATGCTCCGCCGCCGTCGTATCTCCAGGTACCCCTCCAACCACCGCTATCGTAGTACTGCTGAGTGCGGTGCCATTTAATATAGGCATCTCCTAAGATCGGTTTCCCCAGCTTGCCTTTTTCCATCGCCTCTTTCACCTTTCTGGCAGCGGGCAGAAACCTGTTTTGGAAGATTACCGCCAACTTCACTCCCGCCTTTTCGCAGGCCTCTATCATCTGGTCTATTCTTTCCAAGGTGACCTCTATCGGTTTCTCCACCACCACATGCTTGCCTGCCTCGGCTGCCTTCAGCACGATCTCTTTTCGCATCCCGCTGGGGGTCAAAATGCAGAGAACATCGACGTCTTCCCGTGCAAGCATCTGTTGGTAATCGGTGTACCAATCGGCCTGATATTTCTGGCCCATTTTTTGGGCGGCCTCCTCCACCACATCGGAGACGGCAACCAACTGCGCCCCGTCGATTTTGGCTACAGAATCAGCGTGCCAGGGGGCGATTGTGCCACAGCCGATTATGCCAAACCCGATTGTCCGCCCCATAGAAATTGCCTCCTCAGTCTATCAACCTCAGCCAATCGCTGAGCAGAAAGTGCATTCTGCCGATAAGCAGAGAGACCCTGGCCATAACCGTGTAGCCAAAAGAGGCACCGAAGGCGATCATCAGGAACCATATTCCCACCTTGGCGGTCTTGCCAAAGACCCCCTTGTGTTCCTTGGAGAAGAAAAAGTAAATTAGAGCGGTGAGTACCCCAACAATGATAAGGATATTATTGGGGGAGTTGAGAGGAAGCAGTGTCGCTCTGACCTGCTCCAAAGCATGTGACTGCAGATACGTGACGAGGAAGTACCCCGACGTCATCCCCACGGTGAATGCGATCGCCCAGCGGGAGAGCCAGCCGATCTTCGGTAAGACGCGGGTGAGCATCATAAGGCCCATGATCCCAGAGACGATATAGATATATCGCCCCTGGCTCACAGGCTCGATCATATTGGGGATAACCACATTCCGCACCTCGTACACCACCCAATATCCCGCAGACACTCCCACAAATATGTGCTCGGCGAGTTTGTAAAATGGATTATCCTTATAGAGAAAGCTGAAGATAAATAAAGTCAGCGCAGCTGCGATCCATGCCCCTATTATTGTGGTCATCTCTTCCCTCCTATCCTTGTTTCCTTGATCTTCGTCTCTCGACGAAGAAAGTGATGTTTCCGATGAGGATAAGAATAATGATCACCGCGTGAGACAGGGCCTGGGAAGGCATGGCTTTGATGGCCGAGCCTGGATGTTTCACCAAGGCCTCATATTCCGCCGCTCCCATCAATCCACCCAGAAGGCCCACCAACTGCCCAGTCTGTAGATACGGATAAAAGGCCGGTGCACTTACAGCCGTACAACCGCCGCCCACCTTCTTTTGATACCGGGCCTGGGCGATCATAACCCAGTGGCGAATACCCGGGTCCCCGGCCGAGAGATCCACGATCATCTCGATCTCATCGAAGTTTTTGACCTTTTTCATGATGGGGAATTCTTCCACCGGCCTGCCTGCTTGATCCGTGGGAAAGATTGCCGGGATACTTGTCCCCATCGCCTGGATCACCACGAGCCCACCCGCTTTGAAGCCCAGGTTGATGTAATCTACACCATACAGCTTGTGGAACTCATCCTCGGCGACGGTCTTGAAGGCATCTTGGGCGATGGATGCCCCTTCGGGCCAGAGCGCCATAGCAATCACCTTCAGATCCTTTGAAAAAACATGTCGGAGTATGGCTAGAGTCATAGGATAGACCTCTGGCATTGTAGATGGACCATAGTCGAAGGCCATCAGCACATTTGATCCCGGCGGCAGACGGTCGATGGCATCGTAAAGGCCTTGCGCTGGCGGGCTTACGTGAATCCTGAGCTTGATGGGCACAAACAGCGGAATAAGAACCGAGAGGGCGATTAAGACGAAAATAGTACGCCGGTCAATGTTTTTCAATCTGTCAAACAGGTTCATGAGATGTCTCCTTCGAAGGCAATTAGAAACCTATAGCTCGGAAGTCCAAGGTTTAAAAACGGGAATGTTCACCTTCCGGCCTTCTAACCTTGAGATCTTCCAACCTTTTCAAATTCTCAATAACCTCTTCCGAGGATCATTCACCCCCACCCAAATAGGACCGCTCAATACCCAAAATAATTCTCAGGGAGATGGAAACGGTTCCCAAAGCGATCCCGATCATAATGGCCCGCTGTCCGGCCATGTTCGGAAAAGCCATGATCCAATTGGCAAGCATAGGGAATTGACGCCAAATGTATGATCCCAAGGGGACCCGCCCCAGCATCACAAGGATTGCCGCTATGAGTAGAAGAGCTGCTTCGATCGTTCGAGCCCGGAAGGCCCGGTAGGAGGCTGAGGCAATGAAAAAGGCCAACAAGGAGAACATCGTTGCGCCCAACGGCACAAACATATTCCGGAAGATAAAACCGAAGACGGTCTCTTGCTCCATCCCCCAGAAGAGTCCCGAGATTACTGTCACCGTAAACGTGATCAGCAGAACCGCGCTATATCCCCAGCCAGGCCTTTTTCTGCGAATCTTCTCCGCATTTACTTTAATGAGGTTAAGGGCCCCTAAGATTAGCGCAAAGGCGACGATCACGATGAACCATTGGTTAAAGAGGTTCTGAAGTCCTCCAAACGGCTGACGAGGGATAAAGTAGGAAATGATCATCAGCATTCCAGCAACAAAAGTGATTACCAAGGGTACCTGACGACGCATAAGTCACCTCCTTTTGAAGTTACCATGTTACAAGCCAACCGGTAAGGAAATGAAGACCGAGGGTTTCGAGGATGGCTCCGAGGGCGATAAAGGCCATGAAAACGGCCTTGCCCCAATCCTGTCCTTTCAAACTTCCCAGCAAGCGGGGTTCACCGGAAAGATAAGCACTGGCGGCAAATAACTCCTCCCCGATCAAAGTATAATCGCAGGCCACAACGAAGAACGGCAACTGGGCGGGCATAGCCGTCCCCGCGATCTGAATGGCCCCAATAGACGAGCCTGTTTCTGCTAAGATAAGGGATTCTGCATAGAAAGCACCTAAGTAAAGAATCGTCCCGGGCCTTTGCCGCAGCATGATCCCATTCACAGCAGCCGCATAGCCAAACTGCGCCATGGTGATAAAGGGTATATTGTCGGAATTGTAGGCGTCGGGACGGCCGGCTTCTATATACGCCTGTTTCACGACTTCCTGGGCCATCGTAAAGGCGATGGGCATTTTTGAGGGCACAAGCAGCGGGATGTCGTATTGTGCCACCATTTTTGCCACTCGACTCAAGATCGCCATGCTCGCAATGGTCTGGATATCGTCCATATCCAGAATACCAGGTATATAGAGGACCGGCTTGCCCATCTCCGTGGCCCTGCCGATGCCCTCCTCGATGGCTTCCAATCCTGCCAGCGGGCGTATGAAAAGCTTCTCGCCTCTTTTGGCCCTTTCTATGAACCAGAGGATCAGGAAGGAGAATAGAACAACACTGATCAACATATTGGTCCGACGCCGGTTGAACCACTGGGGACTTGCGACAGCAGGGATCGTTTCCTCAGAAAGGGTGGAGGATTCCCTGTCTCTTGCCGCAACCCGATAATAGTAGGTTACCCGGTCCACAGCAGAGGTGTCCACATAGTTTGTTGCACCGAGCGAGGCCGTACCAATAGGACCATAACCAGTCTCCTGAGCCATCGAGCGAAGGATCTCGTAGCCGAGCACATCGTTCTCTCCCGCGCCATCGTCGGCGGACTTCTTCCAGGTGATAGTTATGGTGCCACCGGCATCATTGGGGTTGTCAAAGGCCTTAACTTCGGTAGGCGGAGCGGGTGGGGCGTTCTGTTGGGCGGCCGTGCTTACTCCAAAGAAAAAAACTATAGACAAAAATAGTAAAAAAACTGCTCTCCTTTGGTTCATATCCCCCTCCCTTAGTTTAGAGTTTCTTAGTAAGGTATTCATTTACAAGTTCAAATTACAAAAGAGATAAGCACAATTTATTCAATCATCTCCACATTGGCCCGAGGCAAGATCACCCTTGTTCCCTTTTCCAGCTCCACTTCCACCACCCTGACCTTAGCCTCTGTCTCTATCTTTTGCAGCTCTGAAGGCAAGGAGGCTACTTTACCCAGAGCGCCAAAATAGGGTTCTCTTATAATCCGCACTTGGGTGCCGATTTCCAACCCTCCGCTCTCTTGTTGTCCCTCGGCCCCTGTCATCTCTGAGTCTAAGGGGATGATCACTTCGGGTCTCATCACCCCCGCCCTGATCTGGGTAGCGCCGTTTATCGATGCCCGCTGGCCGGAGTACTGGACTAACAGCCGAAAGGTCTTCTCTGCCATCTCCATTCGGCCAAATCCCTCAGTTGTAATCAGGGTTATCCCTTTTTCCTCTGAGCCGGTGATAGCAACTCCTATATCGTAGCCCAGAAACTTCCTCAGGTCTCTGTCATCTATTCCTCCCACCACCACTCCCTTTACCCCCATTTCGGCTGCCTTTCGGAGGGCCTCGGCAGTCACCAGTGCCCCTGCCACTAACACCTTACCTCGATATGAACTGTCTATTTCTTCCGGCGAGAGGACATCGGAGGGCTTGTCGGCCACTTGAAGGACCTCACCCCTCGTCTCCCCTCCTATTCCAAATATACCTTGGATGAAAACACCTGTTGTCTCCACGGCGCACCCCTCGGCCTCGAACAGCTCCACTACCCTGCCATCTATGTAGGCATCTATTTGAACGGACCGGGGAGGTTCTCGCAATATGACCTGCCCAGTAACAGAGGAGATACTCTCGATAGAACCAGAGACAGGCGCCTTTACCGTAGAAGAGAAAAGTCCAAAGAAGCTTTTGGTCTGAGCGATCACTTCATCTTTCTCCATTGGCTCTCCCAGCTTCTTCAGCATACATTTTTCCACATCCTCGGGGGGCACACCCAGAAGGCCAGCAACATTGAGGGTTTGAACATCTCCA
>DAOVPH010000123.1 GCA_030629295.1 Candidatus Latescibacterota bacterium
CATAGCCAACCGCTTGTTGCGAATCATCTGCGCAACAGTCAAGTCGGGGATCCCCTTCACCGAGAATTATCGGTCTGTCAACCCCGTATTGCTAAAATAGTACTTGACAAGTCATAGAATATCGCAATGACAGGATGATTTACAATGTTATTTTTGAAACGCTGCACTGTTCCCTACTCACCATTCACCAATTATGATTGCTGGATTTCCCAAGCAATTCCCTCAGTTTTCTTCCTATGTCCAGCTCTTTCATCAAGGCTTCACCGATTAATACTGCATCAACACCGGCTTGTTTCAATCTTAGCACTTCTTGCCTGGTGTTGATTCCGCTTTCGCTGACCACTATCTTCTCCTCCGGGATCGAATCCAGCAGGCCAAATGTTGTGGTCAGATCCACCTTAAGACTCTTTAAATTCCGATTGTTAATTCCAACAACCTCTGCCCCGGCCAACAGGGCCTTTTGGAGTTCTTCTGAGGAGTGAACCTCTACCAAGACCCCTAAACCCAGTTCTGCCGCAATCCTAAGATAGTCCTTAAGTTGCGCTGCAGAGAGCAGGGCCACAATCAGCAGCACCGCATCAGCACCGTGGAATCTGGCCTCATAAATCTGGTACTCGTCAATAGTGAAATCCTTGCGCAACAGGGGAAGGCGAGTGGCCTTTCGGACCTGTTGTAGTATTCGGATACTGCCCTGAAAGTATTTCTCCTCGGTTAAGACCGAAATTGCACTGGCACCGTTTTCTTGGTAGACTCTGGCAATTTGAACGGGGTCAAAATCGGCTCGGATTAATCCCTTAGACGGGGATGCTTTCTTAATCTCGGCAATAAGTGCTATCTCGTTGGAAGCCTTTAAGGCCCCGACAAAATCCCTCGGCGGCGGCAGATCCTTGACGGCCGACCTCAAAGAGACAAGAGAGAGTCGCCGTTTTGCCGTTTCGACGGATTCCTTTTTATATTCGACAATTTTCTCAAGCATCGGTCAATCATAGTTTAGAAATTAGTGAGCCTTCTCAACTGCTCCAACTTCTGCAGTGCCCTTCCAGAATCAATTGATTCTGCGGCGATTCTAATGCCCTCAGCTATCGTCTCGGCTCCACCAGCGGCGACAATGGTAGTCCCGGCGTTTAGCAGAACGATGTCTCTCTTAGGGCCTTTACTGCCCCCGAGAACAGACGATATGATTTCGGCGTTCTGCTCTGCACTGCCTCCTAACAACTCCTTCAGCTCTGCTCTCGATAGTCCAACATCCTCTGGCTCAAGCTGGTAGGTACGAATTCCCCCCTCTGCCAGCTCGCTCACCTTCGTGGGGCCAGTGAGGGTAATTTCATCCAACCCGTCGTCGCCGTGGACCACGAAGGCATATTCAGAACCCAAGCTGCGCAAAACGTCAGCAATCACTTCAGTCAGCCCGGCATCATAGACACCGATGAGCTGTCTTTTTGCTCCGGCAGGATTGGTTAACGGGCCCAAAATGTTAAAGATCGTCCTTATTCCAATCTGACGGCGGGGACCAATGGCGTATTTCATCGCCCCATGCAGAAGTGGAGCAAAGAGAAAACCGATGCCTACTTCGTCCAAGCATCTCTCCACCCTTTCCGGTGGTATCTCGATGTCAATTCCCAAGGATTCCATAACATCGGCACTACCGCAGCGGCTGGAGACAGAGCGGTTTCCATGTTTGGCCACGCAAATTCCAGCACCGGCGGCGACAAAGGCAGCCGCAGTAGAGATGTTGAAAGTACCATATCCATCTCCCCCGGTGCCACAAGTGTCAACAATAACCTCTTGCTTCGTTCTGATGGGAGTTACCTTCTGGCACATCACCTGGGCTGAGCCAACGATCTCTTCCACCGTCTCTCCCTTCAATCGCAACGCCACCAAAAAGGCTGCGATCTGGGCATCCGTCGCCTCCCCACTCATAACCTCATCCATCACCGCAGCCGCCTCGTCTCTGGTAAGATCCTCCCCCACTACCACCCTCGAAATAGCCTCTTTGATCATTGCTCCCCCTTTTGTAAAAACCGAATCGGCATTGATTAAAACGGATTAGAATAGGAAATCAGTCTACATCAATGCTGCATCAATCCTCAGGAAGTTTTTCAGCAGGTCTTTGCCCTCCCTGGTCAGAATCGACTCGGGGTGGAACTGTACTCCCTCAACCACAAACTGCTTATGCCTCAATCCCATAATTATGCCATCTTCGGTTTCGGCAGAGACCTTCAGACAGTCCGGCAGGCCAGACCGCTCCACGACCAAGGAGTGATATCTGGTAGCCACAAAGGGGTTTTTGATGCCCGCAAAGATGGTCTTGCCATCGTGAAATATCTCTGAGGTCTTGCCGTGCATTAGGTAGGGTGCCCGGACCACCTGAGCACTGAATGCCTCCCCAATGGACTGATGCCCCAGACATACACCCAGGATAGGAATCCGCCCGGCGAAATATCTGACCAGAGCGACAGAAATTCCCGCCTGCTTAGGGGTACAAGGTCCAGGCGAGATAACAATCCGCTCTGGTCCCATCCGCTCAATTTCTTCAATCCCCACCTCATCATTCCGCCGCACTTCTAAATCCGCCCCCAACTCCCCTAAGTATTGAACTAAATTGTAGGTAAAAGAATCGTAGTTATCTATCACCAAGACCATAGGATTGAACCTCAGCCAGTTTCAATCAGTCTTAATCAACGCTGCATCAATGCTGTATGCCGTGGTTTTCGGCCATCTGGATTGCTTCGATCATAGCTTTAGCTTTATTCACCGTCTCTTCGAACTCCCTTTCGGGGACAGAATCTGCGACTATGCCGGCGCCAGCTTGAATGTATGCCTTGCCGTCTTTAAACAGGATAGTGCGGATGGCTATGCAGGAATCCAGGTTGCCGGAGAGGTCCAGATAGCCGATGGCACCGGCGTAGATCGACCTTTTTGTTGGCTCCAGCTCGTCGATGATCTCCATTGCCCGGATCTTGGGAGCACCGGAGACGGTTCCGGCCGGAAAACAGGCAAACAGCGCATCAAACTGATCCGCCCCCTTTTTAAGCCTGCCATTGACATTGGAGACAATGTGCATCACATGGGAATATCTCTCCACCGACATAAGTTCGGTCACCTCGACCGAGCCGTATTCACTGATCTTTCCCAGATCATTACGGCCGAGATCAAGCAACATAATATGCTCCGCCTGCTCCTTCTGGTCGGAGAGAAGCTCTTTCTCTAAGGTCTTGTCCTCGGCATCCGTACTGCCCCGGGGACGGGTGCCTGCGATAGGGCGAGTCTCCACCACCCCGTTCTCAAACCTGACCAGAAGTTCAGGGGAAGAACCGGCAATCTCCACTCCGTTCAAGGCCATATAGTACATATAAGGAGAAGGATTAACTATACGAAGCATGCGGTAAATGTCGAAAGAATCCACTGACACTTCTGTTTCAAAGCGCTGCGATAAGACCACTTGGATAACATCTCCCGCGAGAATGTATTCTTTGGCCCGGCGGACGCCTTTCAGAAACTCTTCCTTCTTTGTATTGGAGGTTACCTCACACCTGCTCTCTCCTGTTGAGAGTAACGGGTCGATAGGGCGCAGAAGCAGCCGCTCTAAGTCTTCAATCTTTCTTTGCGCTTTTTGGTATTCCTCGTTTAAATTCCCTGTTCCGTCCACAGGAATGTTGCAGATGAGGAACATCTTGTGGCTTAGGTTGTCGAAGACCAAGATGGTGTCGAAAAACAGGAAGACTATCTCGTCTAAGTCTAAATCATCTTTTGTTCTATCCGGAATGTCTTCTATCAGTCTTATTGCGTCATAGGACACATAGCCCACTGTGCCCCCGGTGAATCTTGGCAAGTCTTTAACAGGAGCAGAACGATACTGATTGACCAGTCTCCTCAGATGAGCAATTGGCTCGTCCCTCATCTGCTCTGTTGCCCCGGTTATTCTGTCCTCAATGGTGATCCGGTTGCCCTTTGACCGGAAAATTTTGAACGGGGCGGCTCCCAAAAAAGAGTAGCGGGCAATCTTCTCGCCACCTTCAATACTCTCCAGCAGAAAAGAGTATTTGCTGTTGCCTCTGATCTTTAAGTAAGCAGAGACCGGTGTCTCAGTGTCCACCAAGATCTCTTTATACACGGGAATGATGTTGACTCCCTCGGCCTTCGCTTTCTCCAGGCAGCACCCTTCAGGCACGGCTGTCTGCAGATCAGGTTCGTTTAGTTGAACAAGCTTTTGGAAATCCTCGTATGATGGGTAAATCAACACTATCCCTCACTTTTTAGAGTTTTCATCACCAGGCAGAGCCATCCCTTTGATCAAGCCCTCTACAAATTTCCCCACTGCAGGGACCAGTCGGGGTGAGTTCAGATGTTCTTGTACGACTTTGATAATAGCGCTGCCCACGATCACTGCATCAGCAAAGTCGGCAATCTCTTTGACTTGTTCTGGGGTAGAGATACCAAAACCCACCCCTAAGGGCTTGTCCGTGTATTGACGGACTTTCAGAACCAACCTTCTTACCTCTTGGGAGACTCTCCCCCGTGTGCCGGTCACTCCGGTTACCGAGACACAATAGATGAAACCGGTAGAGGCTCGGGCCACCAACTTTATCCTCTCTGGGGTACTGGTAGGAGCTAACAGAAATATGGTGTCCAGTTGGGATCTTTGTGCTGCCTTTTTGATTTCTCCAGCCTCTTCCGGAGGTAGGTCAGGCACAATAATGCCACTTACCCCGGCCTCGGCTGCTCTCTCCACAAAGTTGGTTACACCAAACCTGTAAATAGGGTTATAGTAAGTCATCAGTACGATTGCGAGCTGAGACTGTTTTCTTATTTCCTCCACCGTGGAGAGGATTCTGGTCAGGGTCACGCCGCTCTGCAATGCCCGTTGTGAGGCCTGTTGGATGGTGGGACCATCGGCCAAAGGGTCAGAGAAAGGGACTCCCAGTTCTACAATCTGGACTCCCCTTTGTTCCATTTCCACTACCAACCGTTTGGTAATATCCAGGCTGGGGTCACCGGCAGTAATGTATGGTATAAATGCCTTTTCTCTTCGGGATTTCAGATGGGCGAAAATCTGGCTGATCTTGCTCATAGTCTTATTCCCATTTCTTCGGCAGCGATGTTAACATCCTTATCGCCTCTTCCGGA
>DAOVPH010000127.1 GCA_030629295.1 Candidatus Latescibacterota bacterium
ATTCAGATTGAGCGGCTTCAATCCACGCTGAATCGGGCCTATAAGAATGTCCCCTTCTACCACCGAATGTTCGAGCAACAGGGCATTGTCCCCGAGAAGATCGGGTCTGTCGCCGACCTGGCTCATATTCCCTTTACCACTAAGGAAGATCTGAGGAATAACTATCCTTACGGGATGTTTGCTGTGCCGCTGCGGGACATTGTCCGTATCCATGCCTCCTCGGGCACAACTGGCAAGCCTATCGTGGTAGGCTATTCAGTCAACGATATGAGGCACTGGGCTGAGGTAGTGGCTCGAATTATGGCTGCCGGAGGGGTGACCAAAGAGGATATCGTTCAGATAGCCTTCAATTACGGGCTTTTCACCGGCGGATTCGGCCTACACTCCGGGGCCGAGACCATTGGGGCCACAGTGATCCCCACCTCCTCAGGCAACAGCCGTCGCCAGATTATAATCATGAAAGACTATCGTACCACCGCCTTGGTGTGCACTCCCAGTTATGCCCTCTATCTGGCAGAGGTGATGGGACAAATGGAAATCCGGAAAGAGCAATTGGCTCTGAGAGTGGGACTCTTCGGAGGGGAACCCTGCGCAGAGAATATGAGGGTAGAAATAGAACAGAAACTCGACCTCAGCGCCACTGACAACTACGGCCTCAGCGAGATCATGGGACCCGGAGTAGCAGGAGAGTGCCAAGAGAAAGATGGACTCCACCTCGCCGAGGACCATTTCATAGCCGAGATAATCGACCCTGACACCGGCCAGGTTCTGCCCTATGGAGAACAAGGAGAACTGGTACTCACCACCCTCACCAAAGAGGCCTTCCCGATGATAAGATATCGCACCCACGACATCACCCGGCTTAACCCCGAGCCCTGCCGGTGTGGGAGAAGTCACCTTCGAATGGAGCGTGTCCGCGACCGAACCGACGATATGCTCATCATCCGGGGAGTCAACGTCTACCCCTCTCAGGTGGAGAGCGTGCTGACCGAAATCGAAGGCACCAGTCTCCATTACCAGATAGTCGTCGACCGCAAAGGGCCTCTGGACGAACTGGAGATATTAGTAGAGGTGAAGGAAGGCTTCTTCTTTGACGAAATGAAGAGGCTGCGCTCATTTAAAGAGGAGATAGAAGAAAAAATGGAAAGCGCCTTGGGCATCTCTGGTAAGATAAAATTAGTAGAACCAAAGACCCTTGCGAGAAATGCGGGCAAATCTCAACGGGTCGTGGACAGGAGAAAATAGCGGTGAAAACTGTAGAAGAAAGACTTGCCCGGCGGGCCTTGGGGATGAAGGGGTCTGAGATCCGGCGGCTGTTCAAGATGTCTATGAAACCAGGGGTAATCTCCTTTGCCGGGGGACTGCCTGACCCTCAGTCATTCCCTTCAGAAGAGGCGGCCGAGATCCTCCCCAGTCTCTTGCGCCAGAACGGCAAAATCCTTCTTCAATACGGCTCTGCCCGCGGAGACGCAAGACTTATCCAGGTAATACAGAACAGGATGCGCCAAAAGGGGATGGAGACAGACCCGGAGGAGGTCCTGATAACCGCGGGGGCACAACAGGTTATGGATCTCTGCTCCAAAATCTTGGTAGACCCTGAGGACACCGTCCTGTTGGAATCCCCCAGCTTTATTGGCGCCTTAGGGGCCTTTCGGAACTACCAGGCTCGGTTGGTTGGCGTGTCTATGGACGAATCCGGCATAAAATTAGAAAGCTTAGTTGATGTTTTAAAAAGCCTTCAGGAAGAGGAGGGTCTGCCGAAGTTTCTCTACACCATCCCCAATTTTCACAATCCTACCGGTGCCCTTATGTCCCAGGGAAAACGGCGCAGACTTCTGGAAATAGCCGATGAGTTCGACCTTCTCATCTTGGAAGACGATGCCTACGGCGACCTCTGGTTCGATGGAGAGGGGCAAGAGGTTCTGGCTATTAAATCCCTGGACAAGCAGCAGAGGGTCATCTACGCTGGCTCTTTCTCCAAGATCATCTCTCCCGGGATCCGCCTGGGCTGGGCTGCCGGCCCCAGAGAGTTAATCGAAAAGTTCGAGCTGGCCCGCCAGGTGGCGGATGTCTGTCCCAGTCCTTTGATCCAAGCTCTGGTAGTCAGATTGGCTGAAGACGGCTACTTAGACCACCATATTCCTCAACTGCGAGAGATCTACCGTCTACGTCGAGACGCTATGCTGGCTGCCTTGGCGAAATATATGCCTGAAGGGGTTTCTTGGACAGCCCCTAAGGGGGGATTTTATATCTGGGTGACCCTGCCGGAGCAGTTGGATGCCTCGGAGCTTTTCCCTAAAGCGGTAGAGAAAAATGTGGCCTATGTGATCGGACAGCCGTTTTATCCCGACAAGAGCATAAAAAATACCCTCAGGCTCTCATTTTCTCACGAACCCGAGGAGGTGATCGAAGAGGGGATAAGAAGGCTGGGAGAGGCTGTGAGAGAGGCACTGGTAAAGGATTAGCCCTGGAAGTCCTTAGCGGTAAGATCCAAGGAATCTTCCCTTCCGGAGGCGAGGAAAATGACTATAGATGGCTATCAGTTTGGGAATATTACTATTGACGGAGACACTTACACCTCCGATGTGATCATCTATCCCGATCACGTAGATGGCAGTTGGTGGCGTAAACAGGGACATCGGCTGGGCATCGAAGATTTAAAGGGGATACTGGAGGTAAAGCCAGAGGTGCTGGTGGTGGGGATGGGCAGTCCGGGGCTTATGCAGGTGCCACCCGAGACCAAAGATTACATCGAAGCCCAAGGGATAGAATTGGTAGTAGAACCAACAGACAAGGCCTGGAAAACCTACAATCTGCTAAAAAACTCTCGCCGGGTTGTGGCTGCTCTACATCTCACCTGTTGACAATATGTCACCAATCACCAGTCACCAGTTTGAACCCGCTTACCTGAAACTGCACCGCTCTGGTGCGTTAAAAGAACGGATAGAAAAAGCCTGGGCGCTGCTGGAAAGCTGCACCCTTTGCCCCCGTAACTGCAGGGTGGACAGACTTGCTGGGGAGCGAGGCTTCTGTCGGACAGGCCGGCTGCCCATCGTCTCCAGTTGGGGACCCCACTTCGGCGAAGAAAGACCCTTAGTGGGGAGAGGTGGTTCTGGAACTATATTTTTCACTTACTGCAACTTAGGCTGTGTTTTCTGCCAGAACTACGACATAAGCCACTTGGGCAGCGGAGAGGAGATAAGTACTCGGCGCCTGGGCGAGGCTATGTTGGAACTTCAGCAGATGGGGTGTCACAACATTAACTTCGTCACCCCCACTCATTTTGTCCCTCAGATTTTGGACGCTTTGCCTTTAGCTATTGAGGCTGGACTCTCTCTGCCTCTGGTCTACAACTCTGGAGGCTACGACTCGGTGGAGACGCTTCGGCTTTTAGACGGGATCTTTGACATTTATATGCCCGACTTCAAATACTCAGACAGAAAGGTTTCTGCCCGTTTCTCCAGCGCACCCGACTACCCTGAAGCAGCCAAAGCCGCCTTGAGAGAAATGCACCGACAGGTGGGAGAGCTACAACTGGATGAGCGAGGGATTGCCCGGCGGGGACTCTTAATTCGCCACCTGGTCTTGCCCGAGGACTTGGCCGGCACAAAAGAGGCGATGCAGTTCATAGCTCAACAGATTTCGCCCCAGACCTATGTCAATGTTATGGAGCAGTATCGCCCTTGTTACCAGGCCGGCGAATATCCCCCTTTAGACCGTCCTATAACTGGCAGGGAGTTCCGAGAGGCAGTGGAAATGGCCCTCCAAGAGGGTCTGAACAGGTTAGAGGGGTTGTCGTAAACTGGTGAGTGGTGAGATTCTGTTAAAAAATGGGGTTGTTGAATGGTGAAGAGGATAATATGGTAGAGACAACCCGGCGGGTCGTCTCTACATTAAGGCCGATTCAGAGCTATAAGATCTGTAGTCTAATTCAGTTGCGTGCGGTTAGATGATCTGCGAGATCCTATTTCCCGACATAACCCCACTAATCACCACTCATCAGTTAACCAGTCAACCAGTTAACCAGCTCCTAACCAAGGGAGGAAGCCGATGGCAAATGTAAAACTGGGAATTAACGCCTGCTTTGCAGTCAAAAGGTGGCCGGAACCAGAGGCCTGGCTCAAGATTATAGGTGAGGAGCTGGATCTGCGGGAGGCTCAGTTCTCCTTCGACCTGCTGGACCCCAGGGTGGAGGAGCCTACCCGCTGGAAGATGTGCGAAAGGCTCAACCAGGCGGCAGCGAAGTACAATGTTCGCATTCAAACCACTTTCACCGGCCTGGCTGCATACTGTTTTAATCTTCTGCTGCACCCAGACCTGGGGATGAGAATAGATGCCCTTCACTGGTTCGAGGAGGCTGTAGCAGTGACCTCAATGCTGGGCGCCGACGGCACCGGAGGTCATATAGCCTCTCTTTCTATGTGGGATATTCAGAACAAAGAGAGAACCGAATACCTGACCGCCAGTCTTATGGATTCCCTCCACCACTTAGCTGAATTGGCAAAGGGGGAGGGGTTAAAATACCTGTTGTGGGAACCGATGCCTGTACCCAGAGAAAGACCCTGCGCCATTGACCAGGCAAAGGCGCTCTATGAGAGGGCAAATCGGGGCGCCGCTGTCCCCATTTTCTACTGCATAGACTGGGGACATCAGTGTACCTACAGCGCAACCGGAAGAGACAGGGACCCATATTCCTGGATTCGGGAGCTTGCCCCTCTGTCGCCGGTGATGCATGTACAGCAGACCGACGGCAAAATGGACCGCCACTGGCCTTTCACCCGCCAGTTCAACCAGCAAGGCATAATCCACCCCCAGAAGGCCTTAGAGGCAATAGAACAATCCGGTGCCAAGGAAGCAAGCCTGATGCTGGAGATAATCCACCCTTTTGAGACCAAAGAGACCCAAGTGCTGGACGATCTGAGAGAGACGGTGGAATATTGGAAGAAATACCTTTAGCCTACATCCGAACAAATCGAACAC
>DAOVPH010000022.1 GCA_030629295.1 Candidatus Latescibacterota bacterium
CCTTGGCAGGGCAGCTTTCGCTCCCAATTTCACCAATCCCAATGTCAGATTTCAGGTGCCTGTGGGAGAGTTCAAGGCCTTCTGTGCACTTGCCTATTGCAACATCCATGGGCTGTGGCAGAACGCCGTTTCTGTGGAAGTTGAATGAATGTCTGATGGGCGACCTGTAGGTTGCCCCATCAGGTACCAAGCCGCGCCAAGACATATTAGACGAAAAACAAAGAAATGATTGCTCCGCTCAGTCGAGCAACTTTGCTCATCTATTGGGAGGTTAGACTTGAGGGTTCTCGTTGTATCCTGTTCACCCAGGAAAAACGGTAATACCGAACTGCTTCTCGAGGAGGCGGTCAAAGGGGCAGCGGATGCAGGGGCGGATGTGGAGTTTGTGCGACTCAGGAAGTTTAAAATCCTACCTTGCATGGAGTGCCTTTCTTGCCATAAAGATGGTAAGTGCGTCATAGAAGATGATATGCAGATGTTCTACCCCAAGCTTATAGATATGGAAGCCATAATACTCGGCTCCCCTATGTTCTTCATGGGTATCCCCGCTCAAGGTAAGGCATTCATTGATAGATGTCAGCCGTTCTGGGCGATAAAATATCTGCTCAAAAGGGAGTTTATCCCGAAGGAGAGAATACCCCGAAGGGGTGCCTTTATATCAGTCGGAGGAACGAAGCTGGCACACCTTTTCGACGGCGCCACAAGGGTCGTCAAATCGTTTTTTAAAGTAATCGAGGTTGAATATCATGACGAGCTTTTGTTCAAGGGAGTAGACGACAAAGGGCAAATATTGAAACATCCCCAAGCTTTGAAACTCAGCTATGAGTTAGGGGCTCGAATTGCAAAAACGTCGCAGAAACCCTGAGCGAGATATTTTTCCGCACTGGTTGAAGTTCCCTCTTGTTCTTCTAAGCGGAGAGGTTGCCATTGGAAAAGTTCGCCTATCTGAACAGCTTCGAGAAAAGGAGCTAAAAGGATGTGCCCAACCGTTTTGAATTGAGGAAGGAGGTTATGATGAGGAAAGCAATTTTGGTGGTAGCTTCTGCCCTGCTTTTGGGGTTTTTCGGATGTGGCAAAAAATCAACTGAGTCGACTACGGACGGTGCACTGGATGGAGAAAAACTGGTGCAAGAGCGCTGTAGTTTTTGCCACAATCTCGATCCTATCTATAGCGCCGACAAAGACAGGGATGGCTGGGAGAAGACCGTTGACCAGATGATCAGCAAAGGTGCTCAGGTCAACGATTCCGAGCGCCAGGCAGTCTTAGACTATCTCTCCAGCCTGCCAGGCAGTGATTAACTATCTTTATTAAGAACGCTGCTGAACTGTCATTTGAGCGCCGGCGTGGTCTCTGTTATATTAAGGAAGGAGATACACCTATGTCAATATACGACCTTATTATCCCTCTGGGAATATTTACCTACGCAATGGTACTGTTGGGAGTATTAACAGGCACCCGTGTGATTAAAATCAAGTTTAAATGGCATAAGAGGATCGGCCTTACAATCCTTATTGCCGCAACGTTACATGCTGCCATAGTCATATACTCTAACTACCTTTAAACAAGGAGGTTGCTATGAAACGCTTGATATTTATGTATTTCGTTTTGGCGGTTTTGTTCTCCACAAATCCTGTTTTAGCACACCCTGCGAAAAGTATGGTGTTGGATTTTAGCCTCCAGGAGCATATCTTGAGGGTCAGAGTATCTCACAGAACCAAGAAACCGTTAAAGCACTATATTGATAAAATTGTCGTTGAGTTAAATGGCAAGGAGATTATAGAGCAGAAGTTCAAGAGTCAAATTAGCAAAGAAGGACAGGAAGCCGTATATATGATCATAGATGCCAAACCTGGTGATAAAATAACTGTGATAGCATATTGTAATGTTTCGGGCAAGAAAAAGCAGACCATTAAGCTCCGAAAGGAAGAGACGGAAGACTAAATGTCACCCTGTCGCAAGGATTAGCTTATCGTAAGAATCCTTTTAATCTGTAACTTAGTACGCGTTTTCATAAATATTATGGCGTAACCTGATCACAGGAGATTCTTCGGCTGCGCCTCAGAATGACGGCATTTGTCACTCTGAACGAAGTGAAGAGTCTCAATATCAAGCCAATAAAATACGTCACCGAATTTACGAATCAGAGCACTTAGGCTTTCATTATCCCGAATAAGGAGAGATTAGACGTCATCTCAAATTTTACAGAGATTATTCCCCAAAGAAGAGACTTTTGCAACTAATGCTCCGTCGCATGAAGAATTGTTTCAATGGGTTGCACGTATCGCACTATAATCTTAGGGAGTGATATTATGTTAGGAATATTTTCAGTCGTTTTGGCACTGCTTATACCACAAACCCTCCTGGCATATGAGAATGGTATGTTGAACCTTAAAGTGCCGACAGATCTTGAACAACGACAGGCAGAGTTTATTGTTCAACACAGATTTTACGGAAAGATAACCGAGGAGCCGGTGGAAACCTTTTTGGGTATGGATATGGGGGCGAACGTCGGCATCGGCTTGAGATATGTCATCTGGGAAAAATTCGAGTTCAACGTTTCGCATATCCGTAGCCAAAAGGAGTACACAACTGGTCTGAGTTACGCTTATGTCGTCCCTGAAATACTGCGAGGGCAAGTGGACATTCAGTTCTTTAGTTTTAAATCCGGAATTAAGGAAAGAAAAAGAGGTATTTTCTGCCAATTGGCCTTGCAAAGTGCGCCAGTTCTGAAGAGGTTTACGCCAGTTGTCAACATCGGTTACGATGCTTACAACGGGAAAACAGGCCTTGGCTTTGGGATTGACGTTGGTATTTTCGAGGACCTGAGCATAATCGGGGAATACTTTCCGCTACTGGATGATGACGAACAGGTGGATTATTTCGCTTTCGGCTTTAGAATCTGGACTTACGGACATCGCTTTATTTTTCTCTTGGGAAATAGCTCGGAAATCGGGACGAGGCGTTTGATGTTGGGAACCAATAATAGGGATTTATACTTCGGGTTCAATATCCAACGACTATTATTAGAATAGGCCGAGCTGCGGGAGCCTATGCATTTCACCTCAGAGATCGGATAGAAGGTATTATTCAATTAAACATGTATTTGAAAAGGTGAAGCCCATGGGATATGCTGAACAAGTCTTAGCAATCCTATGACACATCAGTATGATGTTTTAAAACAGGGTGAAATAAGGAGCAAATTAGCTGAGCTGGTGCAGACGCTGGTCTATTCCCGGTGTATGTTTGTTGCTAAGTTCCTTCGTTTTCACGCTTTATCTGGGCCCCTAAGGTCGAGAGCTTCTCCTCCAGTTTTTCGTGACCCCGGTCGATGTGATATATCCGTGAGATGTTGGTTTCGCCCTGGGCAGCCAGGGCAGCTGCCACCAAAGCGGCACCAGCCCTGATATCGGATGCCATCACCGGTGCGCCCTTCAAATTCCTCACCCCTTTTACCACTGCCACCTTGTCTTCTAAAGTAATTTCTGCCCCCAGACGTCTCAGCTCAGGCACATGAGTAAACCTCTCTGGGTGTACGGCATCTGTGATCGCACTGGAGCCGGAGGCCAGAGAGACTAAGGAGGTGTGCAACGGCTGCAAATCAGTAGGATATCCGGGATAGGGGGTAGCAATCAGGTCAGCTGCCTGGATCTGCTCTGGGGCCTCAAGTTCTATGGTTTGGTCTGTCAGGTTAATTTTAGCCCCACACTCTTGTAGTTTCTCTAAGATAGCGGTCAAATGATCAGGACAGCAGCCTTCTGTGGTCACTTTGCCTCTAGTAATCATCCCGGCAATCAAAAAGGTAGCCGTTTCAATCCTATCGGGGATAATGGTCTCATCTGCTGGACAGAGGGCATCTACACCTTCAATCTCAATATTGTCTGTGCCTGCCCCTTCGATCTTGGCCCCCATCTTTTGCAGGAAATGTGCCAGGGCAACTACTTCCGGTTCTTTAGCGGCATTTTCGATCATTGTTGTGCCTTTAGCGGTAACAGCAGCCATCATCACATTCTCTGTTCCCGTCACGGTCTTTATGTCAAAACTTATCTTAGCACCTCTGAGCTTATGGGCTTTGGCTACTACATAGCCTTGATCCATCTCGATCTGTGCTCCCAGAGCTTTTATTCCCTTGATATGGCGATCTACAGGACGCAGTCCTATAACACAACCCCCTGGCAGGGACACCCGTACCCGTGCGAACCTCGCCAGCAAGGGGCCAAGGACACAAAAGGAAGCCCTCATTGTGCTTACCAGCTCATAAGGGGCCACTGGATGGTCACAGGAGGCTGTGTCAATGATCAGGGTATGTCCCTCCCGGTAGACCTTTGCCCCGATTATCCTGAGGATATTAGCCATTGTGGTTACATCCCGGAGATCAGGCACATTCTCCAGCCGGCTTTTTCCTCCCCCCAAAATGGTTGCCGCCATAATGGGCAGGGCGGCGTTTTTAGCACCATTGATCTTAACTCCCCCTGAAAGTCTGATTCCACCTCTTATTACAAACTTCTCCATTCCATTCTCCCGGTAGATCCGCTGCTGTTGTCAATATGTTCTATTACAGAGAGGAAGGGATCTCTAATTCCTCCATGTACTACAAACCCGCGAAATTCTTTTTTTGATGAGGATTATGTTTTTGAATCCGCAAAATCCGCGGTTGCTTTCTATTGTTGCGATTCCTAAAAAACATAGCAATAAATTGTCATTGCGAGCGGCAGCGAAGCAATCTCTAACTAACGTGAAATCAAGGGATTGCTTCGTCGCTTCTCTCCTCGCAATGACGGAAAAGCGAGAACGTTAATTTTGAATCACTCTGCTAGGACTGCGGTTCCGCTGCGCTGTGTTCTGTGGGTCATTCTTTCTCTGCCAGCACTACCCGTTCTATTCCATTTAAGTCTTTAACCTTTTCGATCTTTCGAAAAAGATGGATATCCTCGATAATCTTACAAACCTGGTCTGCCTGTCTGTCGCCTACCTCTAAAGCTAATAACGCATTAGTCTTAAGTAGAGAAGCAGCTTGAGCGACGATCAGGCGATGGAACTCAACTCCGTTCTGACCCCCATCTAAGGCGATGATAGGTTCGTAGTCCTTCACTTCTTTTGGTAACGAGTCTAACTCCTCGTGTTTCACATAAGGGGGATTGGAGACTACCGCGTCCAACTGGCCGGAGAGATCTCCAAGCGGGGAAAGCAAATCTCCTTGGATAAATTCTATCTTCTGCCCCACCTCGTTGAAAATAGCATTCTCTCTGGCGATCTCCAGTGCCTGGGGAGAAATATCCATGGCGTAGATGAAGATATCCTCTATCTGTCGGGCCAGACTTATAGCGATGTTACCGCAGCCTGTACCTATGTCGGCAATCCTCAGGGTGTCTTGGTTTCCTTTCAATTTTCCCAATACGGTTTCTACCAGAGTTTCCGTCTCCGGTCGGGGGATACAAACCGAAGGGTTCACCACAAAAGGAAGCGACATAAATTCAGTTCTGCCCGTGATATATTGAATTGGAGTATATTTTAGCCTTTTTTTCAGGGCAATTTTAAACCGTTCTAACTCTTCTGGGAGCAAGGGCCGGTCGTATTGGAGATACAGGTCGATACGCCGCAGTCCCAGAGTGTGGCCAAGCAAAAGTTCGGTGTTGAGCCGGGGATGGTCGAATTCCTTACCACTCAGATAATCGCTCGTCCAGTTGAGAAGCCCTATAATGGTCCATGTCTTTTCCATATTATTGATTCAGACAGACTAAAAACGGCATTGATTTAGACGGGCAAAAACAGATTTATAATTATTTATTATCTGTTTACATCAATGCTTATGGTGTTGTCTTCCCCCTTTCCACCAAACTGGATATCCAGATTGATACCTCGTAGAGCAAGATTAAGGGCAAGGCCATCAATATTTGAGAAAAGATATCCGGGGGAGTTAAGATGGCAGCGATGAGGAAGATAAACACTATGGCGTAGACCCTTTTTCTCTTCAAGATTTGCGGGGTTAGTATACCCATCTGGGTTAGAAAGTATGAGAAAACGGGCAGTTCAAAGACGATCCCAAAGGCAATGGTGAGTTTGAGGATAAAACTGATGTACCTGCCGATGTCAAATTGTGGTTGGATCTCGGGCGTGGCCATCCCGATGAGGAAACGCAAGGCCATTGGCACCACCACAAAATAGGCCAGAGCAGCACCTGCCAGAAAACACAACGATGAGAACAGAAGCACTTTTGGCAAGTATCTTCGTTCCTTCTCTAAAAGCCCCGGTGCTATGAAACACCAGAGCTGATAGAGAATGAGCGGAAGGCTGAGGATGATCCCTGCCGCCAGTGAGGTGGTCAGGCGTACGGTAAACATACCGATTGGAGAGAGAAAGATGATCTTCGGGGCAGGATGTAAACGGGCCGCTGGTCGGGTTAGAAAGTCCAGCAGTTGGCGGGAGAAGAAAAAACAGACCACCGTAGCCGCCACCACTACAATCAAGGACCGGATAATCCTCCAGCGCATCTCTTCCAGATGGTCCAGGAAGGACATATCTTTTTTCTTTGAGTTGTTCAATCTTTTACATACCCCACTGCTCCCATAGTAAAGATTGCTTTTTGAGGACAGGGCAAGACACAGATGCCGCAGCCTACACACTTTTCTCTGATCACTCTGTGTCTTTCCCCAGGTTTGCCCTCAATAGCACCCATCGGGCACAACTCTTTGCATTGTTCACAACCATCGCAATCTGTTCCTATGGTCATTTTCGCCCGCACCTTAACCTTGTCAACGAAACAGTCTTGGGGACATTTGTGTACGGCCACTACCAGATTAGGTCCTTCCCGGTAGTCAATGGCCGGAAGATTGTCCTCCATTCGGATGCCTTCCCCAGAGGTTACCTTTACACAGATACCACACCCGATACAGCCCACGGTACACACCTGTTTAACCTTTCGTCCTCGGTCATGCGAAGAACACCCTAAGTATATCTTCTGCTCCTTTGGGATAAGTTCTATGATCCCTTTTGGGCAGACAATGACACAGACGCCGCAACCGGTGCACAGGTTGTCATCAACCACTGGGAGACCATTTTCCCCCATCGTAATTGCCCCAAAGGGACAGGCCTCTGTGCAGGAGCCCAATCCCAGACAGCCGTAACTACACCCCTTAGGCCCTTCGGCCAGCACTACGGCTGCTCGGCAATCTTCGATGCCATCGTAGTCGAAAAGCTCTGGTGCCTTTTTCTTTTCCCCCTGGCAATGAACGACTGCTACCATTGGGAGCTGATCTTCCGCCTTCAGTCCCAGAAGACTGCAGATTTTCAGAACCATCTCAGAGTTTCCTGCTACACAAGCTCCAGGAGTGGTTTTGCCTTCCACCACTGCCAAGGCGAATTCACGACAGCCAGGACAACCGCAGCCGCCACAGTTCACGCCGGGGAGCATCTCCAGGACCTCCTCCACCCGAGGATCTTCTTCTACGGCAAACCTCTGAGAGGCCCAGGCCAAAACTGCCCCAAAACTCCCTCCCAGAATCGCTAACCACAAAACGGCAGGCAGAAATGTACTCTCCATATCCCTCCTCAGGTCACAACTTAACCAGTCCAGAAAATCCCAGAAAGGCCATAGACAGAATTCCGGCAACAATCAGAGCTATAGGAACACCCCGCAAGGACTGAGGGATGTCGGAGAACTCCAGCCGTTCCCTTATCCCAGCCATTATCACTAAAGCTATAGTGAACCCCACCCCAGCCCCTATTGCAAAGATAAGGCATTGAAGTAAGTTATAGCCCTTGATCACATTCAGCAACGCCAGACCTAAGATTGCACAGTTAGTGGTGATCAAAGGCAGATATATCCCCAGAGCCTGGTAAAGAGCAGGGGTCATTTTCCGAAGAATTGTCTCCACAAACTGTACCAAAGAAGCGATGACCAGAATAAAGGCTACATACTCCAAAATCTGCAAGTTATAAGGCACTAAGATAAAAGAATAGACTAAGTGAGTTCCTACTGAGGCAAGGGTCATAACAAAGATCACGGCCACACCCATTCCCAGTGCGGTCTCAATGCGTTTGGAGACTCCTAAGAATGGGCATATCCCCAGAAATCTCACCAATACGAAGTTGTTGACTAAGACAGCCGCAACGAAAATCACAAAAAGTTGATGCATTTTCTTAGGTTCCTTGCATTAAAGAGCGACTCTCTTTACCCACAGCACATGTTTTTCAGAGAGGATCTTTTCTAATATCTCATCGGGGATGGGAGAGTCGACATTCAACATTGTCATTGCCTTTTGGCCATTCTCTTCTCTGGCCCAAGACATTCGGGAGATGTTAATGCCCTCATTTCCCAAGATGGTGCCTATACTTCCAATGACCCCCGGCACATCCTCGCTGGTGCAGATGAGCATATCGCCCTGGGGCCAGGCGTCAAAACGATATCCATCCATTGTTACGATTCTGAGGTCATTTTTGCCGAAAACAGTTCCGGAGAGAAGATGTTCTCCTTTGTTGGTCAGATACCTCACAGTAATAAGGTTAGAGAAGTCCTTGTGTTCACTTGATCTGGTTTCCTCTATTCCCACCCCTCTCTCTTTGGCAATTACCGGAACATTCACTAAGTTGACCGTTCCCTCTCCGATATTCTGAAATATTCCCTTCAGGAGAGAGGAAGTAAGGGGAGAGGCCGGGTAGGCTAAGACATCGCCGCAGTATTCGACAGATATCTTCCGAAGGTGCCCATCAGTGAGTTGAGCGAGAAGGGAACCGATCTTTTCGGTCAGGAGCAGATAGGGTTGAAGGGCCTGATAAATGCTGGGCTCTACATAGGGAAGATTCAAGGCATTGCGGATGTTATCTCTTATCAAGGCATCAGCCACCTGCTCGGCGATCTGGAGGGCAACATTGGCCTGGGCCTCACGGGTGGAGGCACCTAAGTGGGGAGTGCAAACTACCTTCTCGTGCTGTATCAGAGGGTTGTCTGCAGGAGATTCTTCCTCGAAGACATCCAGTGCTGCCCCGGCAACCTTTCCGCTCTCCAGCGCTCTGAGCAAAGCTGCTTCATCTACCACTCCCCCCCGGGCACAGTTGATTATCCTCACGCCCTGTTTACACCTCTTTAGCTCGGCATCGGATATCAGGTGCTTGGTCTCTTTGGTTAGAGGAGTGTGGACGGTGATGTAGTCAGATTGAGAATATATTTCGTCTAAATTTACTAACTTGACTCCGATTTTCGCTGTTATCTCCTCAGAGATGAAGGGATCGTAGCCCAACAGTTTCATCCCTAAGCCGTTGGCGCGCAGGGCAACCTCTCTCCCTACCTTTCCTAATCCTATAATTCCCAGCACTTTTTCGTAGATCTCTACCCCAGTGTATTTCTTTCGCTCCCACTTGCCCTGCTGCAGGGATTGCATTGCTTGAGGAATATTTCTGGAGAGAGCAAGGAGCAGGGAGAGGGTGTGCTCTGCTGCTGAGACGGTGTTTCCCCCTGGGGTGTTCATCACAATTATCCCCTGTTTGGTAGCGGCGGCGACATCGATGTTGTCCACGCCACTGCCAGCCCTGCCGATCACCTTCATATCTCGGGCCACTTTGATGATATCTGCCGTGACTTTGGTGCCGCTTCTGACAATCAATGCAGAATACTGGCCAATGACCTGTTTTAACTCCTCAGGCGACAGATGAGTCCGAACATCTACCTCAAGGCCTTCTCTCTCTAAGATTTCTACGCATTGCTGCTCGACTGGGTCACTTATTAAGACCTTCAACTGTTACCTCCTGTTTGGAGTGTAGAGAGTCTGTCTGTGATTTGATATCTGTTTTTCAAAAAGCACAAGGGTCTACTCTTACTTGCTTTTAGCCAAGACTCCCAGAACGTGGTCGTCCCTCTCGTTCCCAGAGTGCCCACAGATTCCGTGCCCCATGAATAAATCCGATGATATATACAACCCCCTCCGTTACCTGATAAACCACACGATAGCTTCCTACAAAAAGTTCACGGATGTTCGAATTGTTGAACTCGGGCACTATGCGGCCCCGTTCCGCCAGGTAGGCCAATGAATGGGCTGCATCTCGTGCCTCACGAACAAATGCCGCGGCATAATGGGGAGAATCTTTAGCAATATAATCTGCAGCTTCCTCAAGATCGCTCCAAGCTACCTCAGACCACTTTACCTCCCGAGCCATTTGGACATCCTTCGCTCTATCTCTTGCTGGCTGAGCACGCGGCCTTCCTCGACATCTTTCAGCCCGCGCTCGATCTTCTCCCGCACGTAGATGTGGTACTGAATGTCCTCAAACGACACATCATCTGGAATCTGATCGAGCATCTTCCGAATCTCTTCCTTGGGTGTACTCATGTTCTCCTACTACTGTTAAATGTGGGTTAACGTACAGGATTATGGGAAGTTTTGTGAGTGTTAGCGAACAAAATCTGGGTGAGACCTGCAAGGCCAAATCTCATAATCAGTGTCGCGCGCAGTTTTTTGAAAGCCGTTACTCATTTCCTCTTATTTTAAGAACGAAGAGAATCGACGCACCGATTAGGTTTATAGAATTAGCAATTATTAGCGGTAAATCTCTTATGTGTATTCCATAAGATAGCCAACTGATCGCAGCTAATCCAATGATAATACTGAATCCTATTGATAAATCTCTAACTTGCCTTGTTTTTAAAGACTTAAAAACTTGAGGAATCAATTGAAGAGAAGTAAAGATTACAGCAAGGGTTGCTACAATTATCCAGGGATCCATAATTTGATATATTTCAATAGTGTCACGGTTTTCTTGCCTAACTTTAATCTCAGCAGAACCAGCATTTCTAAACTAGCGGCGCTCTCAGTTATGATTCTCCGCCATTTTCCTCTGCTAGCACTTGTTGTGCCGCAGTTACCCCGGAGCCAAGTTCAAGCTGCCACCCCAGGTCTTTGAGCCCCCTCTCCAAGGCCGCAACCGCTGTTAAAATATCAAAATCATCTATGTATCCCATATGAGAGATTCTCACCACCTTGCCGGTAAGTGCTGCTTGTCCACCTGCCATCGTGATCCCGTACTTGGTGCGAATGGTCTTCAACAGAAGCTTGCCGTCTATTCCCTCCGGTACTTTCACAATGGTGAGAATATTCGAGGGATTCTTGGCAAATATCTCCAGTCCCAAGGCCCGAACTGCCGCTCTGGTTGCCCGGGCGTGCCGCTGGTGTCGGGCCCAGATGTTTTCCAACCCTTCTTTTTGGATCATCTCCAGCGACTTTTTCAACCCCACTAAGAGCGATACTGCCGGGGTGTAAGGATTTTGGTTTTTGGCCAGCGATTTCTTGGCGGCCGAGAAACTCCAGTAATACTTGGGCAGCTTTGAAGATTTGACCGCCTCCCAGGCCTCCTGGCTCACTGAGGCAAAGGCCAACCCAGGTGGAAGCATCAGTCCTTTCTGGGAGCCGGTGACTGCCACATCGATGTGCCACTGGTCAGGCAGAAACCGGTGGGTGCCAATGCTGGTAATGGCGTCGACCACCAAAAGAGCCGAGTGTTCCCTCACTATCTGGCCGATGGCTTCAATATCATTTATGACCCCTGTGGAGGTCTCACTGTGAGTAGTGAAAACTGCTTTAATTTCCTGAACAGCTTTAAGTTTTGCGGCTATCTGCTGCGGATCTACTGCACATCCCCACTCCACATCGAGGGGCTCAACCTGAACCCCGTAGGCGGTGCAAATCTCAGCCCACCTTTCCCCAAATTTTCCTCCTCGTACTACCAGCGCCTTATCTCCTGGAGATAAGAGGTTTACCACTGCTGCCTCCATTGCTCCGGTTCCAGAGGAGGTGAATGTGAGCACCTCGTTTTCAGTTTGAAACAGATACTTCAGACCGTGGTTAATTTGGGCAAAAAGTTCGCCGTATTCGGCAGAGCGGTGGTGAATAATAGGCTCGGCCATCTTCAACAACACACTCTCCGGGACAGTGGTAGGACCGGGTGTGGACAAACGCTTTTTCACCATTTTCTCCTTCTTGCTTAAGGTGATAAGTGCCTCTTATTGTGCTCTTCTATGCTGTTTTCTTAGCTCTATATCTCTTGATCACATATCTTGGTTCTGCTTTTTTCTTAATTACTTCCTTGGTTATTATGCACTCCCGAACATCAGTTTTAGAGGGAAGCTGATACATAATGTCCAGCATAGCGTTTTCCATGACTGATCTTAGCCC
>DAOVPH010000177.1 GCA_030629295.1 Candidatus Latescibacterota bacterium
AGCAGTATGGATACCTTGTTGCGCGAGTGATATAGTATTCCCTCTTTTATTCGCTCCGATAAAGGGTGGAAGAAAAAAGTGAAATGAATCATCTATGGAGAGGAAAGCCTTCTGAGAGTTTCCACCGTCCGATAAGTGATTTTATACTTACCTATTCCACTGAGTAACCTATCCTTACCATGATAATCTGATCCCCCGGTGCAGACCAGTCCATACCTTTGAGATATCTCCTCATAATGTTGGATAAGCTGTGGTGTATGCATAGGGTGAATAGTCTCGATGCCCTTGAGACCCCACTTCACCAACAGGGGGATTAACTCATCTTTGTGCATTGTGGCAGGATGAGCCAATACCGGCACCCCTCCGGCCGTTCCAATCAGACCTATGGCCTCAGCCGGGGAAAGTAAGCGCTTGGACACATAAGCAGGTCCGTGCTGTCCGATATACCTGTCAAATGCCTTGGCGTAGGAAGAAACCACCCCTTCTCTAACCAAGGCATCGGCAATGTGGGGTCTGCCTACTACTCCCTCCCCCGCGATTTCGAGAACCTGATCTAAGTGCAAATTTATTCCTAATTTGTTCAGGCGAGCGACCATCTTCTCTGCTCGAAACAGACGCCCCTCCTTCAATTCCCTCATTTTTCCCCCGAAGGCTCGGTTCTGCCAATCCATAAAATATCCTAAGATGTGAATTTCGCTGTCGTTCAGCATTGTGCTCAGTTCAACGCCGGGGATGACCTCTATATTCAATGGCGAAGCGGCCTGCAGGGCTCTGTCAATCGCCCGAACGGTATCGTGGTCGGTGATGGCGATTGCCTTAAGGCCGACTTTCTTAGCCAGACCGGGTATTTCCTCTGGCCGGGTTATCCCATCTGAGCAGGTGGTGTGGGTGTGTAAATCGACATAGGAGTCTTCCATCGTTCTCCTTTTCTCTCAGCCTTTTATCCTATATCCGGAAAATTGAACACTGAAGAACACCGAAAACACTTTCAATTATGGATCGTAGAGTTGCTTTATGAAGACTCAATTGAGAGTACATCAAACGACATTTGGAATTTACAGTTGTTTTGGAAAATAATGCGGTTGGGCTATTTTGTGCTGGTTTTCGGTTGTTTCGGTCTGTTTTTCGAATCAGGGTTTGTCTTTGCCTGAAATGCATAAAGATATCCATCATCGGAGCCAACATACACTCCCCTGGAAGTGACTGCGGGAGAGCAGTTAATGGCTCCGTTAGTCTTATGTTTCCATCTCAGTTCGCCCGTTTTGGCATCGACAGCATAGAAAAAACAGTCCTGAGACCCGAAATAGACAGTTGACTGTGTCAACACTGGCGAGGACCGGATAACTCCCTTGGTTTGAAAGCTCCACAGCAACTTCCCGTCCCGGCTGGTAAGGGCATAGAGAGACCGGTCAGTGGCGCCGAAGTAGACCTTTCCCTCACCCCCAGTGCCGGGGAGCAATAGATACCTCCCTGAGCAGTAAAACTCCAACGAGCCTCGCCAGAAAGGCGGTCAAGGCAGTAGAAACTTCCCCCTACAGTACCTAAGTAAACATAACCCTGACCTATTGCTGGGGCAGAGTAAATGCTGGCATCCAGTTTCTGCTGCCATTTCAGTCTGCCATCAAAGATAGAGACGGCATACAGACAGTTGTCGTCAGAACCGAAGTAAAGCAGGCTGTCAGAAAGAGTAGGGGAGCAGTGGATTTGTCCCTCGGTGCCAAAAGACCAAAGCTCTCTGCCGGTGTCTGCATTCAGAGCGACTATCTTACCCTGCTCTGTTCCCACAAAGACCCGGTTGCCAGCCACACAAGGGGAGGATAGAAAAATCTCCTTCAGATTTTTCCTCCAGCGAAGACTTCCCTTGGCCAAGTCAAGTGCCAGCAGAGAATGCTTTCCGCCCAGAAGGGGAAGGAACAAAACGCCATCTCCTACCGCCGGGGCAGAGCAGATCTTTCCCTCAAATTTATAGCTTCCTTCAGCTCGGCCTGTTTGTTCATCTATAGCATACAACTTTCCGTTGAGACCTCCAATAATAATTTTTCCTCCTACTATAATGGGCGAAACCTCCACGGCTGTTCCCGCCTTAAATCTCCATTTGAGTCTGAGTGGCGGTTCTATCCCTTCAGGGGCGTATCCTGTCGCCCCAAGATCCCCACGGAAACAGGGCCAGTCGTTCTCTTTTATCTGGAGCCCTGAGAACATAAAACGATGAGAGCAGGAGCAGAGAGTGGCTGAAAGCACAATTAGTAAAATTTTGAGGATTTGTCCTTTCATAAGTCTTGCTGACCAGTTAGGGTAGCGTTTCAAGATATTTGGAAATAACCCTGTCATTGCTGGCCCTGTTAAATAATGACAATTTAACAGGGCCAGGAACAAGGCGACGAAACAATCTCTTTACTTTGAAAGAGATTTGTAGGTTGGGTTGAGGGACGAAACCCAACAATCCATCTAAAAATTCCACCCGAAACAAAACTCTGAACGGGTCTTTTTGCTCAGAGAGCGGAAATCGGTCTGTCTGGTGAAGTCCAACCTGAGCACCACGAAGTGAGAGAGCCTCAGGCGGGCACCTACACCGAGACTCCCCAGCAGTCCTTCTCGGCGCATCTGAGCGGCATTGTCCCAACCGTTTCCGATGTCAACAAACAGTGCCCCTCGGATATCCCTCAGCCAAAGTCTCATCCAGGGGAATTTGATTAATAGCTGGTCAATCAGCGGATACCTCAACTCGCCGCTCAAAAGCAACAGATGGTGTCCTCCGATGGAATTGAACCGATAGCTCCGGAAACTCCAGCTTCCCCCGCTAAAAAAGCGCTGTGGTCGTCTGCCGTGACTTGATCTGGCAAACAACTTTAAGGCCAGGGTATTTCTTCTGGAGAGTCTAAGATAACGGCGCCAATCTGCAAGAAGGCTGAAGTAGTGAATTCGGCGGTGTTCGACATCAACAGTCTGTCCTAAGGTGAGGTTGTATCTTTCTCCGTCAATAGGGCCTACGGTGCCCCAAAGGCTGTTGTCTTTGGTGTAGCCGATGTAGGTGGAGAAAAGCAATCCCCCTTCCGGATCCAGCCCGCCGAAGAACTCTTCGCCCTCACAGTGGCGAAAGACAAGGTCTGTCTGCAGACGGGTGAATTTTGAAAAGGGGTAGCTGAGAGTGAAAAACCCGCCGTAGCGACGGTAGTGAATCCAGTTAGCCGAGGCGAGACTGTATCCAGCCAAGTGGAAGACCCCCAAGGTCTTACTCCAGCGACGCGTGAGGTCTGCCTTGACAACGGCGATATTCATGTTTCTAAGCAGGTCTCTTCTTGTTCCCGCGGTGTTGGACAAAAAGAAGTAGTAGTGGTGATCTCCCAGCATATCAGTCACTGCCACTCCCAGGCCGCCCACCGGTCCTAATTCTGGGTCGTAGGCAATTACACTTTGGGCCAAATCGAGGCTGAACTTGCGTTGGTATGGGA
>DAOVPH010000209.1 GCA_030629295.1 Candidatus Latescibacterota bacterium
GGACTGGATTTCTCGAAAGTCAGAACATTCAACTTGGATGAATATTGTGGCTTAGCCCCTGATCATCCGCAGAGTTACTATTACTTCATGTACGAAAATCTCTTTAAGCACATTAACATCCCCCTGCAAAATGTGAATGTCCCTAACGGTTTGGTAAAGGATGTAAAAGCATACTGTGCCCACTACGAGGAGATGATCAAACAGACAGGGGGCATTGACATACAAGTCTTAGGCATCGGCGGCGATGGGCACATCGGCTTTAACGAACCGAGCTCTTCCCTGGGTTCAAGGACAAGATTGAAGACACTAACAGAACAGACTGTGAAGGACAATTCCCGGTTTTTTGAGAAAGTAGAGGACGTCCCCAGATTTGCCATCACTATGGGGGTGGGTACCATAATGGAGACCAGAAAGTGCCTTCTTCTGGCAAATGGAGCCCAAAAAGCAACGGTGGTGGCTCAAACTGTAGAGGGTCCTATTACGGCTCAGGTTACCGCCTCTGTGCTCCAATTACACCCCGATTGCGTGGCTATACTTGACCAAAAAGTCGCAGCAGAGCTGAAACGGAAGGATTATTATGCCTACGTGGAGAAAATAACTCAGCAATTTAGCGCTGAATAACCGGGATGAGCCGGTGTACCTTATATTTCCAGAGTGAACGTGGCCCAATTTGGAAGGGAGTTAAGAATGCACGGGACAATCTGCATCTTCGAGGACGAAAGTTACAGGAAGCTTCTGCCTTTAGTCTACACCCGGCCGGTATATGAGTTACGATGCGGCATCACCAGCTTGCGCCAGAAGATCACAGAGCAATACCAGGAAGCCAAGGTTATTCTCCACTGTAGGGATTACTTGGTCGACTCCTTGACAAAGAACTGTCCAGACATAGCAATTAATCAGATAAATGCCCCTGGTTGCCTCTTCATCAACGGCAGGGTGGTGGCCGATCGCTCCCTGGCGGATAAGATCCCCCTGCAGGGCCCAGATGAAGTATTTATCAAGGACAGCACTGTGGTAGCTGCCAGACTGAGCGGCGATTCCCTCTCTCAAATAGACCTGTCCTGTCCCCTGAAAGACAGCAACTTCAAAGGTAAAAAAACCCGGATAAAGGTCGATTTGGCAAACTATTTCTGGGATCTGGTATATCTCAACACTCCAAGACTTGAAGATGAGTGTAAGTCTTCGGGCAGGCTTGGTATCATTGAAGGAAAGGTGTACCCAGGGGTCCATCTTGTAGAAAAAGCCAACATCCACATCGCAGAAGGGGTATCTATTAAACCGGGAGCGGTGTTAGACGCTGAGGAAGGGCCTATTTTCATAGACAAAGGGGTAAGAATTCTTCCCAACGCCAATATTGAAGGACCGGCATATATAGGCCCCAACTCCCTGGTAAGAGAAGGGGCTAGGATTCTTACCGGTAGTTCTGTCGGAAAGGTCTGCAAGGTGGGGGGTGAGATAGAGGAGTCGATAATCCACAGCTACTCTAACAAACAACACGAGGGATTCCTCGGCCACGCCTATGTGGGGATGTGGGTAAACCTGGCTGCTGGAACCAACAACAGCGATTTAAAGAACAACTACAGCCGGGTTAAGGTCTATGTCGATGGCGAACTGGTTGATTCAGGACTGATGTTCGTGGGAGCTGCTATTGGAGACCACTCCAAGTCGGCTATTGGCACCTGCTTCAACACAGGCACAGTAGCGGGTGTTTCCTGCAATATCCTGGGCGCCGAGATGCCGCCCAAATTTATTCCCTCCTTCGCTTGGGGAGGGTCAGACAGACTGGCTACCTATGAACTTGGGAAAGCTATCCAGGTCTGCCGTCAGATGATGGCCCGACGAAAAGTGGAGATGTCAGAAACCGATATAACCTTGTTAACGAAAATCTTCGAACTTACTGAAATGGAGAGAGACCATGCTGGGGTAAATTCACTCTCAGATTGACATGGAAATGATTAAAAACTCGTGTTACCCATTATCAAAAGTCTCCTCTCCAGTATGAGCTTTGCTCCCATAGAAATCAATCTCTTCACTCCACAACTATCAACAATCGTTTAGGTTCTGACAGCGCCTCTCTTTTGTCCCTACAATAGTTTAGAGTGCCCAAAAAGCTTTTAAGGGTGAACAGGTGGCTTCAGAGAAAAACTGTAGCGACTTTTTATCGTAATATAAAAAAACTGTTGACAAACCGCCCACCGTTTATATAATTTGTGGGTCAAGGGATGAAACCAAGCTAACGAGATATTGTCCCGTCGTATCTGCTTCTTCCCTGCGCTGGTTATTTCTATCATCTCTATTGATGTTAATTTGTGTCACACTCATCCGCCGCTCGCAGACAAAAACTTAACGGAGAAGGAAGTAAGTTATGAATCTTACCGCTGTTTTTAAGGAAAGGGCGAAAAAAAATCCTAAGAAAATAGTTTTCCCTGAAGGAGCAGATGAGAGGATTCTAACCGCTGCGGCGATGGCAACAGGGGAAGGGATCGCAGAGCCTACACTTCTGGGAAAACTTAATGAAATTCAAGAGAATGCTTCCCGATTACACATTGACCTCAGTAAGTTCAACGTTTGCGATCCTCGCTCTTCATCCGAGTTGGACAGATATGCCGCCATTTATAGTGAGAAAAGGACGGGAGTTTCGGAGGGAACGGCCAGGAAACTTCTCAGGAGAAATCTATTTTTTGCCGCCATGATGGTCTCTGAAGGAGCTGTTGATGGTATGGTCGCCGGGGCAACGCATCCCACCGCCATAGTCTTGCAGACGGCTGGATTGGCCATTGGATTTGAACCGGGTATTTCCGGCCCCTCCAGCTTTTTCATAATGGTAGTACCTCAATGCCTGGGGGAAAGCCAGAAGGTCCTGATCTTCGCTGATGCGGGGGTAAATATTGACCCCTCTCCTCAGCAACTGGCCGAGATAGCCATTAC
>DAOVPH010000065.1 GCA_030629295.1 Candidatus Latescibacterota bacterium
AATCTCGGGAACGCAATCCTCTTATTCTACAACGTTATATGTTACTTTTCTTTAAAAGAAAAGTAACCAAAAGAAGCGCGCTTTCCGTAGGCGTAACACGGTGTAGGGACAGAACAATGTTCTGTCCCTACTCGAGTTGCTGAGGTGATAAGCCCCGCAGAGAGCAGAGGCTGGCTCTGGTTCAGTTGGCCGCTGACGGAAAGCGCAACTCCCCCCTATGCCCCCAGGGCAAATCGCCCCGCCTTCAGAAAGGGTCAATTTTCTGAAAGTAAACAAGTATTTTGATTAAGAGGCTAATTGACGATATATTCAGTTCTGTCCCACTGCTACTCCGGTTCTGCGGGCAGCCTCAGCCACCACCTGTGCCACCCGAGGCACCACATTGGGATCGAAGACACTGGGGATAATGTAGTCTTCACTAAGGTGCTCCTCGGAGATAGTGCCGGCGATCGCATAGGCAGCCTGCAGCTTCATCTCCATATTTATCTCTCTGGCCCCTACATCCAGCGCTCCTCTGAATATTCCAGGGAAACAAAGGACATTGTTGATCTGGTTGTGGTAGTCAGAGCGTCCAGTGGCCACAATCCTGGCCACTTTCTCTGCCTTCTCCGGCAAGATCTCTGGCTCAGGGTTGGCTAAGGCAAACACAACAGGGTCTGGGACCATAGTTCTGATCATCCGGAGAGTCAAAGCCCCGGGAACAGAAACGCCTATCAAGACATCGCTTCCTTTAAGGGCATTAGCTAAGCCACCTTTTATCCTCTCTGGATTGGTCTTCTCGGCTATTTGCTGCTTGTACCTATTCATCCCTTCTTTCCTGCCTTGGTAGATCACCCCCTTGCTGTCGCAGACGATAATCTGTCCCACACCCACAGCTGCCAAGATTCCGGCTATGGCTAACCCTGCTGCCCCAGCCCCGTTGACCACCACCTTGACCTGGTCCATCTTTCTGTCCACTATTTTCAGAGCGTTAATCAGCCCAGCCAGTACCACCACCGCCGTTCCGTGTTGGTCATCGTGGAATACAGGAATGTTGAGCCTCTCTTTGAGTCGGGCTTCCACCTCAAAACAGCGAGGGGCAGAGATGTCCTCAAGGTTAATTCCCCCAAAACCAGGGGATATGTTCTCCACCGTCTCCACGATGCGGTTTACTTCTTTAGTGGCCAAACAGATAGGAAAGGCATCTATGTTCGCAAACTCCTTAAACAGCATAGCCTTGCCTTCCATCACTGGCATAGCTGCCAGGGGACCGATGTCGCCCAGGCCCAGAACTGCCGTCCCATCTGTAACTATAGCTACTGTATTCTGCACAATAGTATAATCCCTGGCCCTTTGAGGGTCTTGTTTGATCACTTCACATACCCTGGCTACCCCAGGGGTATAAACCACCCCCAGGTCCGCCAGAGACCTGATTTTCATCTTAGGTGTCAGACTTATCTTTCCCTTTCTGTGGAAATTAAGTATGACATCAGAGACACTGATCACCTCCGCTCCCTGCAAGTGGTTAAGTGCCTCCACCAACTTCTGGCCCTGCTGTTCGTTGATCACATTCACCGTTATCTTTCGGGTAATGAAATCCGGGTCGGCGTTCACAGTGTCAATGTTGCCAATGTTACCGCCTTCCCTGCCGATAGTGGAGGTGACCTTTCCCAGAAAACCGGGTCTGTTTCTCAGCTTCAGTTGAAGCGTGATTACCATGGCAGTTCCTTAGAGATACGGTGTTAGTTGTTCAATTCCCTGTCTGTATACCTCTGCTGATGCCCGTAGAACCTTAAGTTCCTCTGAAGTCAGTTTCAGCTCTAATACCTCTTCCACCCCTTGAGCCCCCAATCTTACCGGCACTCCCACAAAGACGCCCTCTATCCCGTATTCTCCCTGAAGGTAGGCAGAACAGGGGAGTATGCGCTTCTGATCTCTCAGGATTGCCTCTACCATCTGGGCTGCTGCTGCCCCAGGGGCGAAGGAAGCACTGCCAGTTTTAAGTAGCGCCACTATCTCTGCTCCACCTCTACGGGTGCGCTCCACCAGCTCGGCTATTCTTTCCGCTGAAAGCAATTCAGTTACAGGAACCCCGGAGACACAGGTGTAGCGGGGCAGGGGAACCATCGTGTCGCCGTGGCCTCCCAGCACCATAGCGGAGACATCCTCGGCCGAGACCCCAAGCTCCTGGGCCACGAAGTGCCTGAACCTGGCTGTGTCCAATATTCCGGCCTGTCCTAAGATTCGCTGAGGAGGAAAGCCCGTTACCTTCCAGGCTAAGTAGGTTAGCAGATCCAGGGGATTGGTTACCATAATGAGCAGAGCCAAAGGGGCATATTTAGCGATATCTTGGGCAATGCCTTTGACGATCGAGGCATTTTTCTCCAGCAGGTCTAAGCGGGACATCCCTGGGCGGCGAGCTACCCCAGCGGTGACCACCACGACCTCAGAACCCTCAATCTCTGCAAACTTCTCTGTTCCAGCTATTCTTATTCCATACCCCTCCACGGGGGCAGCTTGGGACAGGTCAAGGGCTTTCCCTTGGGCAAGTCCTGGCACAACATCTACTAACAGGAGATTGGCAATCTGTTTCTGGGCGATGAACAGCCCCGTCGCCGCGCCCACTTGCCCGGCGCCGATTATGCTAACCTTATTCATCAGTTAACTCCAATCTTCTATGTTACTCAAAAATCCTAATTTAACCACAGAGTAGAGACGACCCGCTGGGTCGTCTCTACGATATTATCTCCTTCGCTATTCAACACCCCCTTCTTTCGACAGAATCTTACATATTCTCCACAATTGCTGAGGTAAACTCAGAGGTTTTCAGTTTGGTAGCGCCCTGCATCTGTCTTGCCAGATCGTAGGTCACTTTTTTCTGTTGGATTGTCCTGACCAGTGCGCTTTGGATCAGCTCAGCAGCCTCTCGCCAGCCGATATACTCCAACATCATCTTGCCGGAGAGGATGAGCGAGCTGGGGTTAACCTTATCCAACCCAGCATACTTGGGGGCAGTACCGTGGGTAGCCTCAAATAGGGCGGTGAAGTCCCCTATATTGGCCCCCGGTGCCATTCCCAACCCCCCTATCTGAGCAGCACAGGCATCGGAGAGGTAATCGCCGTTTAGATTGGGAGCGGCGATCACATCGTACTCAGCAGTGCGGGTGAGGATCTGCTGGAACATCGAGTCGGCAATCCGGTCTTTTACGACCACCTTGTCCGGAGGCACCTCCCCACCATATCTCTGCTGGATTTCCTTCTCGGTGATGGTTTCCTCAGGGAACTCATCCCTGGCCACCTGGTAAGCCCAGTCCCGGAAGGCGCCCTCGGTATATTTCATTATGTTCCCCTTGTGCATCACCGTGATGCTGCGGCGACCCTGTCCGATAGCATACTGGATGGCCTTTCTCACCAGCCTTTGGGTTGCCCTCTGGCTGATGGGTTTTATCCCAATCCCTGAATCCTGAGGGATGTGAAGATCAAACTCCTTGTTCAGATAAGAGATAACCTTCTCTCCCTCTTCCGAACCTTTGGGCCATTCGATGCCGGCGTAGACATCCTCGGTATTCTCCCGGAATATCACTATGTTCATCCGCTCTGGGTGGGTCACCGGACTGGGGACACCGGGCAGATAGGCCACTGGCCGGACGCAGGCGTAGAGGTCGAGTTTCTGCCTTAGAGCCACATTGAGGCTGCGGTAGCCTGTCCCCACCGGGGTGGTCAGCGGCCCCTTGATGGCCACCACAAAGTGTTCAATCGCCCGAAAGGTATCCTGGGGCAGAACCTCTCCGTATCTCTGCAGGGCCTTCTCCCCGGCATAAAGCTCCAGCCACACGATCTTTCTGCTGTCGCCATAAGTCTTGGTCACGGCGGCGTTCCACGCCCACTGGGCTGCCCTGGTAATGTCGGGGCCAATACCATCTCCTTCAATAAAAGGGATTATAGGACAGTCAGGCACCGCAAGCTTGTCTTCTATTACTTGAATCCTTTCCCCTTCTGGGGGAAGGACAATCTTGTCCAAAGGGATCTCCCCTCCCGCAGTCACTTATTCAGTCTCCTTTTACAACCACGAATGAACACGAATATACACGAATAGAAATAAACTCCAAAAAACATTCGTGTCCATTCGTGTGAATTGGTTCATTTTACACGACAATACGCTTGTATTCGAGTTTGGGTTTGGCAAAGTTGATAATTATGGCCAACCGAAATCCTGTGGCTTTCAAGTAATTAATCGCCTGAGCCCGATGGACATCAGTAATGGTCTCAACCGTCTTTAATTCCAGAACCACGGAATCATTGACCAATACATCCGCAAAATATTCGCCTACTACCGTGCCCTCGTACTTTACCTTGATCAGTGCTTGCTGCTGGCACTTCATGCCCCTTTTATTCAAGGCAATCATGAGGGCATTTTCATACACCTTTTCCAGAAAACCTGCCCCCAATGTATTGTGAACCTCAAACGCGGCCACCATAATCTCATAGGCCAATTTTTTATAAACAATGTTCGTGTTCATTCGTGTCCATTCGTGGTTAAGTCATTCTTCACCGGTTTGAAGTAAAGTTCTGAAGTCCGAAGGTCTCCCTTGTCACCGCGGCGTCGCATCTGGCAGACCACCATCCACAGGGATCGTCACACCGGTAGTAGGTGTCTGGCGCGTCACGAAGAAGAGCACTGCGTTGGCGACGTGCTGCGCCGTTACCCTGGCCTTCAGCAGATTGCGGTTGCGGTAGTACTCCTGCAGGCCTTTTTCGTCTACGATTCCTTTGTGGCGCATCCGGTCGGGTCCTATCTTTTGCCATAGCCCAGACTGGCGTTTTCCCGCTGAGAATACCGCATCAGGGGCTACCATATTGACACGAATGCCAAATTCAGCCAGTTCAAGGCTGGCAATGCGGCCCAATTGATGTACGGCTGCCTTTGTAGCGCTGTAAGCTCCAAACCGGGCGCCTGGTGCAAAAACATTCTTTGTAGATATGACCACAATATCTCCCCCAGTGCCCTGCAGGCGTAAGTGACGGCCTGCTTCGGAAAGGGTCAGCAGGGTGCCTTCAACGTTCACCTTTTCGAGCTTGCGGAAATCGTCGAGGTCCATCTCGATCAGGGAGGCAATCAAAGGGATACCGGCATTAGCGATAACAATATCAACGCCACCCCAAATCCGGCTCACCGCGTTGAATCCATCGGTCACCGAATCCCTATTCGTAACATCGAGTCCAATGCCAATGATGTGATCTGCTGCCGGTTCTTTGAGTTCGTTGACCAAGCTGTCAAGATGCTTCCCAGGCAGGTCTGTGGCAGCCACGTGACAACCTTTTTCCAATAACGCCGTGCAAATCCCAGAGCCTATTGCTCCCGCCGCTCCGGTTACCAGGGCAACTTCATTTTCAAGCGGCAGGCCTGTCTTCGCTGTTTCTTCAACGTAAAGAATCCCGACACCAGGCAGAAGCACAAGTTGCGGTTTTGAGCCGTGAGTCTTGAAGTAATCCTTGATGGCCGCGCCTAACTGTTTCCGAAGCTCCTCAGCGGAAGCATCATATTCAAGTGCATTCGCGTACAGTGGCGGGATTTCGGTACGCTTCAAAGGAACCGGGCAAGATTCCAAATCATCCCTCTTATCTGAAGCTGCAAAATCACGGGCTTCTTTGTGGGTGAGAGATTTAACAATAACACGGTGGTAAGGAATATCGTCATTCCCGGATGGCTCCGCCAAGAGTCCACGAACTAGCGGCGCTACTTTTGCCAACCTGCTTTCTATGTCTCTGTTTGCCACAGTATTCTTCGCTGATTTCTTACGTTCCATTTTCACCCATCCTTCTTCGCATCTCTGACGGCGCTCAGCATAAAGCGCGCATTTTTGGCGGGTGTCTTTCCGTCGAAGACTGCACTACCCGTCACAATGATATCCGCTCCCATACGGGCCACCTCAGCAATATTGCCCCGGTTGATTCCTCCGTCAACGCCAAGGAGAATATCCCTTCCCGAGTCGCGGATTATCTCGCTGACACGATTAAGTCTGCGCTGGGTAGATGAAATAAACGTTTGGCTACTCCATCCCGGATTGACGGCCAGCAGAAGAATCAGATCAACCTCATCTATGACGGGTTGGACAGCCTCGACCGGTGTTCCAGGATTTAGGGCGACTCCTCGAACCAATCCTCTGTCCGAGTCGTTTGCGTTGCTCATTGTGCCCAGAGCCTGCAGGACCCTATGGATATGATTTCGCTCCGATTCCACGTGGACGGTAATCATATCTGCCCCCGCAGCAACGTAGTCACCGAGCTTTTCCAGCGGGTCCTGTATCATCAGGTGTACATCCTTGAATAATGAACTCTTCAGGGCTTTGATCAATGGTGGCCCACAAGTCATTTTCGGGCAGAAGTAACCATCCATAACATCAATATGGAGCAGTTTAACACCTGCGTTATCAAGGATGGCGAGTTCGGTTCCCAATGACAGCAGATCCGCGGTAAGAATTCCCACGCTGATGGTAGGAGTAACCTCACGCAGCCGTTTAAGCACACTTTCCCCAGACATCTGTGTCATTTCCCTTTCTCGATGAATTTGGCCAATTAGACGAGATAGGTACTTCGCCGCCCTTTATGCTCGCCAGAAAGCAGCGGGCTTGCGGTAGGACAAGGTAGTCCGCTCAATCCGCCTAATCAGCGGTTCCTATTCCCTTTTTTCTTGTTCTTAAGCGACTGGTATAGTTCATACGCCTCGTCGGGTCTCATGTTCTTGTGAACAATATTGCCCACTGCCCTGATCATAGCAATAGGGGCTTCGCTCTGGAAGATATTTCTTCCCATATCCACGCCGAGAGCACCCTGCTGGACGGCGTTATATGCCATAGTCAGCGCATCCAAGACCGGGATTTTCTTGCCACCCGCCATCACAATCGGCACGGGACAGGAGGCTGTCACTGTTTCGAAGCCTTCGGGGACATAGTAGGTCTTGACAAAGTGCGCACCCAGCTCTGCACAGATACGGCAGGCAAGGCGGAAGTACTTTGCATCTCTGGTCATCTCCTTGCCCACAGCAGTCACAGCCAGAACGGGGATGCCGTAACGCAATCCCATATCTACCAGGCGGGTCATATTATGCACCGACCGGGTCTCGAATTCTCCTCCGATAAACACCTGGATGGCCAGCGCGCACACGTTCATGCGAATTGCATCTTCAATATCAACGGCTATCTGTTCGTTTGAAAGCTCTTTGAGGATGCTTGGACCGCCGCTTGCACGCATGACAATCGGTTTGGTTGAAGCCGGCGGTATCGTCGTCCGCAAAATACCGCGGGTCAACATAAGCGCATCGGCATAGGGAATCAGGGGCACAATGTTCAGATCAATACGCTCCAGCCCTGTTGTCGGTCCCTGGAAATATCCGTGGTCTATGGCCAACATCACGGTACGGCCAGTCTTCGGATTGAATATTCGCGCCAACCGATTCTTCATCCCCCAATCAAGTGAACCCGATCCCTTGAGAAAGAATCCAGGACTCTTCATAGGGACGTCTTCGTAGAACTCCTTCTTTGCCTTGCTCACATCTACTTCTGGCATGATGAATCCTCCTCTGCTTTTTCTGGCGCAAAGCGACCGCGTCGCTTTATGCGTCAATCCTGTTAACATACTCCGCTTTCAGAAACATTTTTTGAAGACAATTTTTCTGTCGAATTGGATAAAACCGCTTAATGAATCGAAATGGAATTATCTGTTTAGGGACTGTTAAATTATATCGTTGCGTACATATTTCCTGAATCAGTAATTCTAAAATTACATCATTATGATAGGGATGTGCGAAACTTCAGTGACTAAGGGCAGAAAAGGGATAAAAGAAAACCTGCCCAGGTAATTCCCATCTATTTTTAAACTCTCCTCCTATTCTCTTGAAAAGAGGGATGTTCCGGCAATCAGAACCCCACTAAGACACAGACTCTGTGAACGCCTTTGGCTGACACCGGATCGGTTGAGAAACCGTAGTCGAACTGCATCTCGGGCACGAACGACAAAAGCCTAAGGGAAGCCCCAGCGGTAATCTCTCCGCTGTCCCAGCCAGTCCGAAAGCCTGCGAAGGGAATTAGCCAATACTCGGCTCCAAGATGATAGGTCGGACTCTGCTCCCCGCTCTTCTCCACATCGAAGGCAACGTCTATCGGGAGAGCAGATACGCTGAGAATCGTTCCAACCCTCACATTCAGGGGAATCTCATCCTGGTGCTTCGACTCAGTGTCCCAATTGAGGCTCGCCCCTAAGTTTTGAAGAGTTATGCCCAAGGCAAGTTTCTTAATCAGGCCTGGGAGTTGCATCTTGGCCAGGAGACCAAGATCCCCTCCATAACCCGTTGCCCTGTTATCGGCAAGCTTGCTATAGAAAAACTTCGCCCCGCCGCCTATCATCAGGTCAAAGACTTTTCCCTCTAGCCCTTTCGCATAGGCAAGACAGAAGGCGTTCTCAGAATTGCCAA
>DAOVPH010000117.1 GCA_030629295.1 Candidatus Latescibacterota bacterium
ATTGAGGAACGATTCGGGGTTAAAGTCACAGCCCGAGGCGAACAGATTACCTTTCAGGGTGAGGATGAGAATGTGCGGAAAGTATCCGGACTTTTCGGCCAACTTTTAGAACACATCCAGCGAGGATATGATCCCCATAATTTCGATCTTGTATCCACCCTTGAGTACCTTGACTTATCTTCTTCCCCTCAATCCGAACTGGACCAAAGGGAGCGCATCTCTGAGCTACAGGTGATGGGTTCTCCCGTTGTATTGGCATCTGATAAAAAAGTAATCAGAGCAAAGACTGCGGGGCAACAGAAGTATGTGATAGCTATTCGAGAATGTGATATTGTCTTTTCCATAGGCCCGGCCGGAACGGGGAAGACCTACCTGGCAGTGGCTATGGCACTGGCTGCGCTGAAAGGGAAAGAGGCTGACCGAATTATCCTGGTTCGGCCAGCGGTGGAGGCAGGAGAGAGTCTGGGATTTTTACCCGGAGATATGGAAGAGAAAATAGACCCTTATTTGCGGCCACTTTATGACGCATTGTATGATATGCTCCCCGCCGAAAAGCTACGCCGATTGTTAGCTGTACGAACTATCGAGATTGCTCCCCTGGCCTATATGCGCGGCAGAACTCTAAACCAATCATTTGTTATCCTCGATGAGGCCCAGAATACGACCACCAATCAGATGAAGATGTTCTTGACAAGACTGGGAATGGGTTCAAAGGCCGTTGTCAACGGAGATATCACCCAGATAGATCTGCCTGACCCAAAGTCGTCGGGATTAGTTCAAATCCAGTATATCCTCGCGGGGGTCAAAGGAATTAAATTTGTCTATCTCACCGAGAAAGATGTCGTCCGACATCGACTTGTGAAGGATATAATCAAGGCTTATGATCAACACGAGAACGGCAACACCCCAAGAAACGGCAAGATACCGCTGAATTCTGAAAGTCAGAATATATAGGGTATTTATCCAAAAGAATTTTACATCCAGGATTTCCTGATATGCTGAATATTCGGTTCAAAAGGGTATTGGTCCACTGGCGAAAAGTTGGAAGGCAGTTGAATACCTCTACCAGGGCTAAGCTGGCCTTGTGTCTGGCAGTGGTTGTTCTTTTGAGTCTCCTGTTCCCCCGAGGGGAGAGTTTTGAATTCAGCAAACTCCAGGTGGGAATGGTCTCCGATAAAGAGATCATCGCCCCTTTTACCTTCAGTGTCCTCAAAAATGACGCTGAATTGGAAAAACAGAGGGCAGCAGCTCGCCAGAGCATTCCCCCTATTTTGGACTACGATGCCAGTGTGGCTCCGAAGCAAAAGGCCAAATTGGATTCTCTGTTTAGGGAGGTTTCCCGGCTTCTCTCCAGTGAGGTCTCCGATTCTCTTAAGAACGTCACTTTAAAGAGATTAAACCTACCTTTGTTTGAAGAGACTATTCAGTTGCTTCTGGGCACAGAGGCCAAGAGCAAACGCCGTCACCTTCAGATGCTTTCTCAGTTAAAACAGACCTGTAAAAAACTGCTGACTGATATCTATGCTCTGGGACTGTTGGAGAACAAACAGCAGATTGCCGATGAGGTAACCAAGGGTGTGATTATAATATGCAAAGGGAAAGAAGAGAAGACTGTTGCTTTAAGCCAGATAGTGGATATCTCGCAGGCAAAAACAATGCTGCCAGAGAGAATACGGGGGCTTCTTCCAAACTCGAAGGACAGATTATTGAAGGCCTGTTATGAAATAACTATGGCCTTTCTGTCTACAAATCTCAACTTCAATGAAGCAAAGACAACCCAGAGAAGAGAGCAGGCAGTGGCCTCGGTGCCCCTCTACAAAAGAACTATCTTGGCAAACGAGCGAATACTGGCCAGTCACCAGGTGATTACCCAAGAAAACATGGATGTTGTTAGATCATTAGCTAAAGCTAAAGCAGAGAGGGAACTACAAAGAAGCTTATGGAGACGGTATCTCCTCTGGTTTGGTCGCATATTAGTCAGCATGTTTTCTATCTCGGTACTTATACTCTATCTTTACTTTTTCAAGAAACAGATTTACAAGAACAACTCTCTGTTGTTGCTGCTTTCTATAATGATTATTATCCCTGCAGCAGTAGCTGCTTTTACAATAAACAATCCCGGTTTTATGGGAGAATACCGTTCGGAGTTTCTGGTGCCCATTACTCTGAGCGCTATGTTGGTTACCATCCTTTTGGGAGCAGAAATAGGTATAATTTTAACCTTTGTTAATCTTTTGGTTATGGGTTGTGTTTTGGGATACCATTTTCAGTCTCCTTTTGTTTCCGGGTTATGCGGGGTATTGGCGGTCTATTTAGTGAGAAAGGTTCGTCATCGCCGTCAATTTTATCGGCCGATGATTTTCTTGCCCTTGGCCTATGCGGTGATAATTACTGCAACGGATCTGCTTCGCTTCACCTCTTTCAGCACTATCTCGAATGGAATCCTGCCTGGGGTCTTGAATGGGTTCCTATCCCCGGTGTTAACTATCGGGCTCTTGCCTGTATTTGAAAGCATCTTCGGCATCACCACCAATATTACTTTGCTGGAACTTTCGGATTTGAACCACTCCTTGTTAAAAGACTTGGCCATCAAAGCTCCTGGCACTTATAATCACAGTATTATCGTGGGCAGTTTATCTGAAGCAGCGGCAGAGGCAATTGGGGCAAATTCCTTGCTGGCAAGGGTGGGTTCTTACTACCACGATATCGGCAAAATGGAAAAGCCGGAATACTTTGTGGAAAATCAGCTAAAAGGTAAAAACCCTCATGATAAACTTTCACCCTCTATGAGCAGCCTCGTTTTGGCCTCACACATCAAAGAGGGATGTGAGCTGGCTGATCGTCACAAACTACCCGAGGTGATTAAGGATATCATCCGTCAGCACCATGGAAGAGCGGTGATGAGCTATTTCTATCATCGGGCACGGGAAAAGGGAGATAAAGAAGAGGTGAAGAAGGACCTATTTCGGTATCTGGGTCCTCGACCGCAAACCAAAGAAGCGGCGATCGTTATGTTGGCTGACTCAGTAGAAGCCGCTACCCGTTCTCTCCGGCAGAAGACTTCCAGTCGCATAAAAGAGACAATCAAAGAGGTTATTCAGTTAAACCTGATCGAGTCCGAGTTGGATGAGTCCGATTTGACGCTGAGAGACTTAAATAGGATCAGCGAAAGTTTCCTTCCTATTCTATCAGGCATATTTCATGTGAGAGTTGAATATCCAAAGGAACAGACCGATGCAAATTCTTCACCAAAGGGAAGCTGAGAAGCTGAGCAATTTCAACACAGAAAGGCTTCGTTTGGCCTCACAGCGACTTCTCGGATATCTGGGATACGAAAAAGAGGAGGTGAATATCGTCTTCGCTAACGATGAATTTATCCGAGAGTTAAATCGAAGATACCATCAGGTTGATCTGCCTACAGATGTGCTTTGCTTTGACCTGAGCGAACACCTCTCCGAAGAAAAAACAGGTGAGATCTATATCTCCCTGGAAAGAGCCGCTGAGCAGGCTCAACAATATGAAGTATCTTTAGAAAATGAGGTGGCTCGATTAGTTGTTCACGGTCTTCTCCATCTGGTGGGATACGACGATCAATCCGACGCAGACCGGGAGGTGATGAGTCAGAAAACAGAAGGGTACTTATCCCAGTTCTATGTTGATTTTAAGTAAAACCGAGATTGCGCATTAAACACTGAACATCACCAGCGTTTTTCGGTGTTGTTAGCGCACAAACTGGTCTCTTGCACTTTCTTGAGCTCCGGGGGTGTGAAGATGAGACCATTAAGTATTAAGGAGAGTGATATTTCTTGGAAGTTGACTCGTTTATTCAAGGAGGAGTGTTTTTACTCCTATTGGGCTTAATAGCGCTTCTGACAGGCGCTGAGTCTGTTATTGTGTCCCTTTCTCGTTCCTCTTTAGAGAAGTCAAAGGAGAAAGGAGATAGAGCTGCTGGAAAGATACTGAAAATTTACCAACCTAAACAGAAATTACATTTAGCAGTGACCATTGCCAGATCTCTTGCTACCCTGCTGGCCACACTGATGTTGATCCTTCTGGTCCAGAATATCTGTTCCAGCAAAGGCCCCTACCAACTGGCGGGGTTGGCACTGGCAGTGGCTGTCGCTTTATTTGCCTTCTTCTTCGCTGAACAGATCCTTCCCCGAAAGATTGTCCGAGGGGGAGAAAACTCGTTGCCCAAAGTTGCTTCCCTTATCTATGTTTTTTATGTGTTGTTGCTTCCTCTTACCAACTTCCTCTACAGGTTCTCTCCCAAGGAACAGGAGTTGAAAGAGATAAAAGAGGAAGAGTTGAAGAGCATTGTTGAGGCCGAGAGTGAGGAGGGAGTGATTGAAAAGGTAGAAAAAGAGATGATCAGCAACATCTTCGAGTTCTCTGAGACCAGCGTGAAAGAGGTGATGGTGCCCCGAATAGACATGATTTGTGCAGAAGTCTCCAGTGGACTTCAGAAGTTGGTTGACCTGATAAGTCAAGTAGGGCATTCTCGCATTCCCATCTATGAAGAGACAGTCGACAACATCCAGGGGGTTATTTATGCCAAAGACTTACTTCCCATATTAAGGAAGTCAGAGCAGTGGAATATAAGGAAGGTGATGCGGGAAACCTATTTTGTGCCTGAGAATAAGAAGATCGACGAGATGCTCAGAGAGTTTAGGACCAAGAAAATACATATAGCCGTGGTTGTTGATGAATACGGCGGGACAGCCGGTCTGGTCACCCTGGAAGACCTTATTGAGGAGATTGTGGGAGAGATCCAGGATGAGTACGACACTGAAGAGCAGCTCTACAGGTGGCTGGACACAGAAACCTTGTTGGCAGATGCCAAGATCGACATCCACGATCTAAATGAACTGCTGGGGATTGACCTGCCCAGGGATGGGTTTGAAACTCTGGGAGGGGTTATCTATAACCATCTGGGGAGTATTCCTCAAAAGGGAGAAACTTTGGAAATTAATGACTTACAGATGTTCATCCAGGAGGTGAATGGCCAGAGAATAACCAAGGTGAAGATTGTCAAAAAAAGGCCGAAGGCTCAGGAAGGGGATAAACAGTGAGATTGTTTACCTGTTTTCTGTGTCAATAAGATCATGGAATTTAGCAGGTTTTGCATAGTACTGGATAAATTTTAGCTAAAGAGGGAAAATTCAACTTGACAAAGGGAAGGGGTTTCCTTATCTTGTATAAATCGCGGGGTGGAGCAGTCTGGTAGCTCGTCGGGCTCATAACCCGGAGGTCGGCCGTTCGAATCGGCCCCCCGCCACCAAAACTCAGGCCCAGTGGGCTTTTTTCTTTTATTATGGCGCCCTAGCTCAGATGGTAGAGCAACGGACTGAA
>DAOVPH010000016.1 GCA_030629295.1 Candidatus Latescibacterota bacterium
AAAATATTCAATATTCAATCCTCAATCCTCAATCCTCAATCCTCAATCCTCAATCTTCAATCCTGAATCGTCAATCTTGGCGCCTTCGTGGCTGAACTGTGGTTACTTTATTCTATTACCTTGGGGACCTTGAAGTAGCCCATCCACTGGTCAGGGGCGTTTGCCAATGTCTCCTGCTGGCTCAATGATGGTGCAACCACATCTTCTCGGAAGACATTCTTCAACGGCAGCACATGCGAGGTAGGTGGAACATCGGTGGTGTCAAGCTCGTTCAACTTGGCAAAGTAGTCCAGAATCCGATTCAGTTGGGTAACAAGTCTCTGTTTCTCTTCAGCGGAGAACTCCAATTTCGCCAGGGCAATCACATTTTCCACATCTTCTACAGTTACAGGCATAAAACACCTCCGTTGTTATTGAGATCACGCTGAAGGGCGAAGCAGTTTATTTTCTACAAAGCTGTAGTATTCTGCCTTGCTTACGATGATGTGGTCTAAGACACGGATTTCTACCGGCTCTACTGCTTTGATCACAGCCTTGGTGAGCTGTTTGTCCTCCCAGGAGGGGGTAGCGTGCCCACTGGGATGGTTGTGTACCAAAATAAGCCCAGTGGCGTGGTGGGCCAGCGCTCTCTCCAGAACCCGACGAGGATAAACCACAGAACTGTCAACCGTGCCTTCGTGGATCACCTCATAGTTCAAGGCCTCATTTTTCACATTCAGGTAGATGACCATAAATACCTCATTAGGCAACCCTGCCAGTTTCATGCGGGCGAAATCTGCCACTGTCTCAGGCGAGTTAAGCAAATCCCGGTGTTTCAACCTTTCGCCAAGATAGGCCCCACAGGTCTCCTTTACTAAATGGATGAGCACCGCCGAGTTCGGCCCCAGTTCGGGCACTTCCTCCAGCTCTCTAAGACCGGCATCCAGGATACCGCCCAGGCTCCCAAATCGTTTGACCAACTGCTTGGCAATGGGTTTCACATCTCGTCGGGGGATGGCGTAGGTAAGCAGAAGCTCAAGGATTTCATAGTCTTGAAACCCTTCTGTGCCCGCTTTCTGAAAGCGTTCCCGTAGACGCTCCCGGTGACCTAAATAGTGAACGTTTTCCTGCATATTCAGAGCCCTTCCTCCCGCTTATTCGAATTCCAGAGAAGACTCTCGCCTGGCGATGAATCACCCCGCTGCTATGAATAAGGTCCGATGAATTGGACTGTCAATAAGAACTTTGTTCACACGAAGTTAACCTTTTGGAGAAGCTGGTTGTTTTCTCATTAAACTGAAAGAAATATACTTTATTATTCTGCCGTTGTCAACAGCTATCTCCTCTGTTGCCCTGCCTACAAATTAAAGAAGCCACCAGAGAATCTGCACCCTGGTGGCTTTTGAAAGACAGTATTTCCTAACTCGAAAGTCAAGCTGCTACTTTCATTTAGTAAATGTTTCTCCATAATTGTCGGGACGAATTTAAGATTGCCCTTGCGATTCAGAGCCTTAGTGTACCCCCCTTGGAAAGACAGAGCGGGAGAGGGGATGAGAGGGTGAGGGGGAGAAAGAGCAAGGGCGCAGGGGTGCAAGGGAGCAGAGGAGGACAACCTCCCACTTCTCACTTCTCACTTCCCACTTCTCAGTGGTCAGGATATACATTAAGGGCTTCCATCCATCCCCTCAGTTTGGCGATTCTCTGTTGGGGATTTTCCGGCAGGGTGAAAGGGTTTCTGCCTCTGGCATCGATTATTACACCTACCACTCCGCCTTCCACAGAAGCCTTAAGGGCCTTGCCCCTGCCTGCCCCCACATCGAATCCTTTCTCTGGTTCTATCAATACCTCAGTCCACTTTCCTTCAGCAAGAGGCAGAAGAACCATCTCGCCGAATCTTACCTCTGTTGCCTCAGGAAGGGTAGGGGGATTTAAGAACCTCACTCGTACGCAGGGAGCACCTTCTTTTCCTGTTCCTACCGGGGAGATACAAGTGCCCAGTCTGATCAGACAGTCTTTCTCGAATACCTCAGTGGCGGCCTGTTCGTGGACCGTGGAAAGCACCCCAAGCTGTGGCATCATAAATATGCTGTCCACCGCAAGTCTGGTCACCCCTTCAGGCAGAAAGGCGTCGATGAGCATAAGAGCTGCCTGTGAACGCCGGGGGGCATGCGACAAGATCCCCCCAGAGCCGACCAACAGATTCAAGCTCAGCATGTCTACCAAGGAGGCGCCGGTTGCCGTCTGGGCAAAGGTGTCGGAGATAGTCCGCTCTTGCTGGATGCCTTTCAGTCCCACCGCCATCGACTTGTGCTGCTCGAAGGCTAACCTTAACGCCTCTCGGGCAATAGCCTGCTCTATTTTAAGCTCGTTCAAGGTTTGAGGGATAGTGGTAGGTCGGATCATTTTATTTCTTATTGTATTGCGTAAATCTGTCTCATCCACCTCAAAGGGAATCCAGCGGACGATGTTCTCCACTCCACTTTCTGCCAGCACATTGGAGATAGAGTAACTCATGCCCAAATTAGCACTCACTGTACGGTTGAATACTTCTTGGAATACTGAAAAGACATCGGTGGTAGCGCCTCCTATATCCACGCCGATCACATCTATCTTCTGTTGCCGGCCGATAGTTTCGATTAGCAGGCCTACCGCACCGGGGGTAGGCATTATGGGTACATCAGCCCAGGACATTAGCTTCCGGTAACCAGGCGCATGCGCCATCACATGTTCCATAAACAGATCGTGGATCCTGAATCTGGCCGGCTGGAGGTTCTCTCTCTCTAAGACAGGACGAAGATTGTCTACCACCTCTAACGCGGTTTTCTCGGACAGTGTTTTTTCTATCACTTGGCGGGCGTCTCTATTCCCGGCGTAGATGACAGGCAGTTGGTAGTCAGTGCCAAATCTGGGTTGAGGATCCGCAGCGCCGATAAGCTCTGCAAGTTCAGCGACGTGGGAAATGGTACCGCCGTCCACCCCTCCGGAGAGCAAGATCATATCTGGACGCAATCTCCGTATTCTTTCTACCCTCTGGTAGGGAAGTCTGCCGTCGTTGGAGGCGATAATATCCATCACAATCGCTCCTGCCCCTAAGGCAGCCCGGGCAGCGCTCTCCGCTGTCATTGTCTTCACCACCCCAGCTACCATCATCTGAAGTCCCCCCCCAGCAGAAGAGGTGGAGATATAGATGTCAACACCTTGTTTTTCACTCTGGTGGGGAGTTATTATCTTCTCCCCATCCAATATCTTGCGGTCGGCAAGTTCCTCCACTTCGCGGATGGCATTTAACACACCCCGGGTGACATCCTCAAACGGAGCCTCTACAGTGGTAGGGGCCTCACCTCTTACCACCAACCGATATTCCTCCCCTATTTTCTCGATAAGAATAGCTTTGGTAGTGGTGCTGCCGCAATCGGTGGCTAAGATAGAAGTGATCTGCTCCTTTTCTTTCACCTCCGTTTTTCCTCCTTTTCAGGCGAGTCGGGATTCTTGACCGGGAGTTTCTCCAACTCTAAGATAAGCTGTTCGATACAACCTCTATTTTCCAGTAAAATGGCCACTTCTGAGTAGCTTTGGTAAGGAAATACCACTTTTATGATGGGCTCTAAGAAAAGCATTGCCTGACTGCCCAGGAAATTCATCGGCTTCACAGACTCCAGAAACAGTATGGCCGGCGCTGAAAGTCCCCTTTCAACGATAGCCTTAGCCAACTTCTCTATAAGTTCTTTTTGTCTTTCCTTGGATATCTGCTGGATACCAGCACTATCCTTTTCGGAGCCCACAGCAAAGGCATTTCGCAAGAAATCAAACATCGTCAATCCTGATAGTCTGTGAGGGCAATCTTTTTAATCACCTGCATTGAAATCACGCCGCTGCAGTTGCCCCGGTGAAATTGAACCTCTCTATCTTCAGGGCAGGTACCACCGTGCCGCCCAGTTCATCATCCAGCCCGGGCACAAGTTTTGTGTCCTGGGAAATCAGCGACACATTGGACAAAGCCTCTAAGATACTCTGGGTGAAGCGGAGGTTCCTTACCCCGTTCTTAATCTGTCCGTTTTCTATCAGGAAGGTGCCATCTCGGGTCATTCCAGTGATGACCGCCTTAATGGGCTCTAAGGGGTTGGTGTAGTGGAATCTAGTCACATAAATTCCCCGCTCTGTGGATTCTATCATCTCCCCAAGGCCAGAGTTGCCGTTTTTCATAAACAGGTTCAGAGGCACAGGGCCAAATGTGTTAGGTGCAGGCAGGGCATGCCCGGTAGAGACTGTTCCTTCCTCACGACCGGCAGTATAAGAATCGTACACCACTGCCTGGGCAATCCCATTCTCAAGCAAAGTGATTGGCTGTTTGGGTATCCCTTCAAAATCGAAGGGCAGAGGCATACTCTGGGGAGAAGTACCGTCGTCCCAGATAGTTATGTTCTCTCCGGTAATTTTCTGTCCCAGTTTGCCGCACATAAAGCTCCTGCCCTCTTGCATTGCCAAAGCTCCAAATCCCAGATAAGCGAGAAATTCCAGCATATCTCCCACCGCATAAGGCTCCAGCACAACCGTATATTGGCCCGGTGCAATATCCACTGGATGGGCACCCTTTACACACTTCTCGGCCGCCTGATGGGCCATTTCTTCGGGGTCGATCTGTCTCATCTTGGCGGAAAAAGATTCGGCATATCCAGAAGCCTCGTCGGAGGCTTGAGACACAATTCTGAGTGCGCCTCGGGTGAAGGATTGGCATGCCTGTATGCCCAGAGAGTTAACCACGGCCACCTGTACTACTCCCGTGGAAAGAGCACCTGAGGCAATAAGGTGACCCTTCTTCGCCACCTCGATAACCTTCCTGGCTATTTTAGCCCTCTGGTCAGGAGTAAAGGAGGCGGTTTCAGCATCGAAGGTGTTGGCCGAGGCATATTTCCCTTCAGCGGAGGGGAGAGATTTAAAATGGGGATTGTCTCTCTGATTGCGTGCTATCTGGATAGCCTTTGCTACAGTATTTTGGATCGACGTGGGGTCCAAAAGGTTGGTGGAGGCAGAACCGATCTTTTTGCCCAGTATCACTCTTATAGATAAGGATGCGTTTTTTTCGGACACATTCTGATGAATGTAATTGTTGGCAAACCTGGTCAGGTGTAAATCGTTGGCCCAAAACAACACCTCTGTCTGATCGGCGGCGGAGAGGTCAAGGGTCTTTTTCAACAGCGACAATGTTTTTCCCGTATCTATCATTTCATCACCCCCACCTGTATGTCTCGGAATCTGGCCGGGGAGGCGCCGTGACCGGTGTGCATTACTTGCATCGGCTCGCCCTTCCCGCAGTTAGGTGTGCCCCACATCTTCCAGTAATTCCGGTTGGCTATGGCATCGCAGGAGCCCCAAAATTGAGGGGTTATGCTGGTGTAAGTGGGGTTTTTCAGCATTCTGCCCCGCTTTCCGCCTTTTATCTCCCAGGCGATCTCGGTGCCGAATTGGAAGTTGAGCCTTTTCTCATCGATACTCCAGCTCTTATTGGTCTCCAAGTAGAGACCTTCGTCAGTATCGGCTATCATATCTTCAAGTCCCCAGTCCCCTGGTTCTAAGCTTACATTAATCATTCTGATGAGAGGGATTCGGTTCCAACCGTCGGCACGCATTGCCCCGCCGCTTGTTATGCCCAGTTTGGCGGCGGTCTCCCGGGAGGTGAGATATCCGACGAAGATGCCGTCTTTGACGATCTGAACCCTTTGGGCGAGGACACCCTCGTCATCGAAGCCGAAAGTCCCCAGGCCACCTTCTGTGATAGCATCAGCCACGATGTTCACTATGGGGGAGCCATATTTGAAGTTGCCCAGTTTGTCAGTGGTGAGAAAGCTGGTGCCAGCGTAGCTTGCCTCGGTGCCAAACACCCGGTCCAGTTCTATGGGATGGCCGCAGGATTCGTGTACCTGAAGTGCCAGTTGAGAGCCGTCGATAATCACAGTGGTGACCTCGCTGAGGCAGCGGTCGGCTGAGAGCAGTTGCACTGCTTCGCTGGCCACTCGTTCGGCGTTTTCAGTCAATTGCAGCGATTCTATGAATTCGTAGCCATTGCTGGCGAAATTGCCCCGGAAGGAGTTGGGGTAAGACCTCACCTGCACATCGCCATCTTGGACGGCAGTGGCCATTATGCCAGCGCCGCAGTGGAGGATCTGTTGCTGGATAAACGAGCCTTCTGTGCTGGCGAAGGTCTTCTCCTCTTTCCAGGCTGTCATCGAACCTCTGGCGACTTTTACCTGTTGCTCCTTTCGTAGCAGGGCCTCGGCCTTGAGCAACAAGTCCAGCTTTTGGGTGATGGAAACCTCAAAGGGGTCTTGGACAAGGGGGGTCTTATAGTTTGCCTGGACAGGTTCCAGTGGACTTAAGACCACATCGGCGATCTTGGCTGTAGCACTGGCCCGGGCGATTCTGACCGCCAACTGGGTCACCCTCTCTATCTCCTTTTTCTCTAACCTGGAGCTGCTGGCGAAGCCCCAGGCCCCGTCGACGATTACCCTCACCCCAAATCCCAGGCTTTCGCTGTATTTGATTTGTTCAGGCGAGCCGTTTTTCACCTCCAACGATTCTTGTTTCTGGTTCACTATCCTTATGTCGGCGTAGCTGGCGCCCTTAAGCTTCGCCAGATTGAGAGCGATGCTGGTTAAGTCTCTCAAATTATGCACCTCCTGGATTTAATTGAGTAGGGGCAACCCTCCGTGGTTGCCCAATATCAGGGCAGGCACGGTGGCCTGCCCCTACGCTTAAAACAATGATTCCATGAATGTGGTTTGGCATAGCGACAAATTCATCCAAAGCAACATGCCCGAACCTGTTGGATAATTCTTGCCAGGCATTATGGACCATTTCGCGCACAGGCTCAGCAGTAAGCAAACATTGGTATTTCTGAACACATATCGTTATGAAATACGCCCCTGGTTGGGAATAATCACACCCGTTCAAACGGATGGAACGGCGATGATATCTCTTCTCCAGAGACACCGAACTCTCCGAAGGTAGTGGCCTGGTATGCTGAGTTGAACGATCTATTTCCTTCTCTATTCCTTTTCATCCTCTCCCGGTTTTATACGTCTTGAAAGATCTCCTCCTCCGCAAACAGGGCCGGAGTGCCGCCGGTGTGTATGAAGAGAACATTCTGACCTTTTTTTAACACCCCCTTCTTAATCAAATCGATCAATCCTGCCATCGCCTTGCCGGTGTAGATAGGATCGAGGAAAAGTCCCTCTGTGCGGGCTAACAGCTTTATTGCCTCTATGCACTCTCTGGTGGGCACGGTATATCCCGGGCCCACATATTCGTCGTAAACTACAATATCCTCCTCGTCAAGCTGTGTATCAATTTCCAGCTTTCCTGCCGTCTGATTTCCCAGTCTTAATATCTGGTGCTTAAGTTCCTCTTTAGAGTGACTTACACTTACCCCGATAACCTTAATGCCGCTGTGCAGCGCTTTGAAACCTAAGGTCAACCCGGTCTGGGTGCCGCTGGAGCCATTAGCTACCACGGTATAGTCGATTTCTATCCCTTTCTGTTCAATCTGGCTCACTATCTCTAAGGCAGCAACCACATACCCCAGACAGCCGGTAGGAACGCTACCCCCAGTGGGAATTACATAAGGAATCCCCCCGTTTTGTTTTATTTGAGAGGCTATCTCATAGGCTATCTGGTCGGCCTCCTCTGAATTGGAGGCCCGCACAAATCTCAATTCTGCTCCCAGAAGGGTATCCAGAAGCAAGTTCCCTTTATGTAATTTTGGTTTTTCTCCTCGCAATACTAAGATAGGCTTCAGGTTTAGTCTCTTGGCTGCTGCGGCAGTCTGGCGGGCATGGTTGGACTGCACCCCTCCGGTGGTGATGACCGTATCGGCCTTCTTCTCCAGTGCCTCTCCCATCAGAAACTCTAACTTGCGCACCTTATTACCGCCAAATCCCAAACCGGTGCTGTCATCGCGCTTGACAAATAACCTGGGCCCACCCAGAGCTTTGGAGAGATTGGACATCTCTTCTAAAGGAGTGGGCAGGTTTGCCAACCTCACCCGAGGGAATCTACTGAATTGCATCGACTTCTGCTCCTCCCATTAAGGTAAATTATTCCTTGGCTCACTCTGCTTTTCTGACCAGCTCTTTGATCAGATTCAGGGCGATGATCTGCCGCTGTATCTGGTTTGTCCCCTCATAGATCTGGGTTATCTTAGCATCTCGCATCATCTTTTCCACGGGATATTCCTTCATATAACCGTAGCCGCCGAGGACCTGCACTGCATCGGTAGTCACCTTCATCGCCACATCAGAAGCGAAGACTTTGGCCATAGCGGACTCTTTGGAGAAATTCTTTGTTCCCGAGTCGATCATGCGGGCGGCAGAATAGACCAAGGCCCGTGCTGCCTCCAGTTGGGTGGCCATATCTGCTAACATAAATTGAATCCCCTGGAACGAGGAAATAGGCTTGCCAAATTGTACTCTCTGATGGGCGTAGGCTACTGCCTCATCTAAGGCTCCCTGTGCTATGCCCACTGCCTGGGCTGCTACCCCCGGACGGGTGTAGTCAAATGTTCTCATAGTGATGAGGAATCCTTGTCCCTCTTTACCTAAGACATTCTCTTTCGATATCCGGCAATTGGAGAACACCAATTCCCGGGTAGCAGAGCCTCGGATACCCATCTTATCCTCTTTCTTACCAAAGGAGAAACCTTCTGTTCCTTTCTCTATGATAAAAGCGGTGGCACCTCGGCTTCCTCTGGCTTTGTTGGTCATCGCAATGACCGTGTATATCTCTGCCTCGCCGCCGTTAGTGATCCACTGCTTTGTCCCGTTCAGCACATAGAAATCGCCATCTTTTGTTGCGGTGGTCTGTATTGCAGAGGCGTCTGAACCTGCACTGGCCTCGGTGAGGGCAAAGGCGGCCAGTTTCTCTCCGGCTGCCAGAGGTGGAATATACCTCTGTTTCTGTTCTTCAGTGCCAAAAAGCAAAATGGGAAAAGAACCCAGACTTGAAGCAGCAAAGCACAGGGCGATACCTCCACAGGCTCGGCTGAGCTCCTCGGCGGCAATAGCCATCTCCAGAACGCCACCTCCAAAGCCTCCGTAGTTCTCCGGGATATGGAGCCCAAAGACCCCTGCCTGGGCCAGGACCTTCACTATCTCCCAGGGGAACTCCCCGGTCTCATCGTAATGAGCACGCACCGGTTTTATCTTCTCCTGGGCAATCTGTCTACAGGTATCTCTAATCATCGTTTGATCTTCAGTGAGTAGATAGTCCATTCTACCTCCTTCCTAAGCCAGAGCTTGGAGCTTTAAATAACAGTCCAGCCACCAAGGCACCCCGATACGGTCATTCTTCCCTACGGGGCAGGCAAAGACACAAAGGGATATTTACAATTTAATCTTGGTATCTTTGTGCCGGAATATGGCTCTTTTCTGATATTTCCAGTTTCTTCAGGGCCTCTTTGGCGGCGGCCTGTTCTGCTTCTTTTTTACTGCGCCCTTTTCCCTTGCCCAGACTTTGTTCCTGCACAAAGACTTCAACAGTGAAGAGCTTTTGGTGGTCAGGACCTTCCTGGGACCTTAGTACATAGTGAGGGGAACCCCTACCCTCACCCTGGCTGTATTCAAGCAACATACTTTTAAAATTAGGATGTTTTTTGGGTGGGGTAAGTCTACCTGAAGCGAGGAGCAGGTGGCGTCTCAGAAATCGGCTGGCAGCATCCAACCCGCCATCTAAGTAGATAGCTCCTATTAAGGCCTCAAAGGCATCAGTGATGATTGAGGCCCGTCCCTCGTTGTTGGAGAGTACCTCTGGTCCTGAAAGAAACAGATAGCCATCCAGACCGATCTCATCCGCTCTTTCACTTAAAACTGCCTTGCTGACCAAATGGGATTTGAGCTGACTAAGTTCTCCTTCTCTTTGATGAGGAAACCTTTGATAAAGATATTCTCCCACGACCAACCCCAGCACCGCATCTCCCAGGAATTCCAGCCGTTCGTTAGACGTTACCGCGTTCTCACCAGAGGTGTGGGTATAAGAGCGGTGCTTTAACGCCGTTTCCAGTAGTTCAACCTCCTTGAACTGGTAGCTGATCTTCTCCTGTAACTGCAGAAGCTTTCCCCCAGGGGGTCTACGAAAAGAGTAGAGTATTCTGTTTTTTAAAAAATAAAGGACAAAAGAAAAGAAGGACCTGTCCCCTGAGCTTTTGTCTTTTATTGTGTACCTCATTTGAATCCTCGCCAGAAGGGAAACAGCGGAGACGGGGAACCTATTCCCCGTTTCTCTCTTTTGTCCTTTACGGCTGACTATAGAATTTTCTGACGGCTATCACCGCATTGTGTCCACCAAAGCCAAATGAATTGGACAGTGCGACATTTATATCCAGTTTTCTAGCTCGGTTGGGGGTATAGTCCAGATCGCACTCTGAATCTGGGTATTGATAATTGATGGTTGGTGGCACGGTAGCGTTTTGCATAGCCAGAACAGTGGCTATCAATTCAATCGCCCCAGCGGCGCCCAGCGTGTGACCGGTCATAGACTTGGTTGAACTGATGGCGACTTTATCAGCGTGCTCATCGAATACCGATTTGATCGCCATGGTTTCAGTCTTATCATTCAATTTTGTGGAGGTACCATGGGCGTTTATATAGTCGACATCCCGAGGTTGAAGGTCGGCATCTTTGAGGGCTATCTTCACTGCTCTGGCTTCTCCTTCTCCATCTGATGCCGGAGCAGTTATGTGGTAGGCATCGGCGGTGAAGCCGATCCCCACAACCTCAGCGTAGATTCTGGCCCCCCTGGATTGGGCGTGATTTAGCTCTTCCAAAATCAAGGTTCCCGCTCCCTCAGCCAGGACGAAACCATCTCTCTGGGCGTCAAAGGGGCGACTTGCCTTGATCGGCGCATCGTTTCTTAGCGATAAGGCTTTCATAGAACAGAATCCCCCCAGAGACATAGGGGTTACAGAAGCCTCAGCACCGCCGGTTACCATCGCATCGGCGTCGCCATGCTGTATCATCCGGAAGGCAGTACCAATGGCATGAGCACCGGAGGCACAAGCAGAAACAGTGGAGTAGTTGGGTCCCTTTGCCCCCAGGACAATGGAGATCATTCCGGCAGACATATCAATGATTTGCATCGGGACAAAAAACGGACTTACGCCTCGAGGTCCCTTCCGAAGCAAGTTGGCGTGCTGCTCCTCAAAGGTGGTGGTTCCACCTATACCTGAGCCATAGATCACCCCCACTCTTTCCGCGTAATGGTCAATATTCAGATCAGCATCTGCCACTGCCGCTAAAGCGGTATGGACCGCATATTGTGTGAACAGGTCCATCCGCTTGGCCTCCCTCTTGCCCAAACTGGCAATCGGATCGAATCCTTTGATTTCCCCAGCAATCTGGGAAGAATATTTTGAAACGTCAAATCTGGTTATCTTGGTTATTCCGCTTTTTCCTTTGGAGAGGGAATCCCAGAATGTGCTGATGGTAGAACCATTAGGAGCAAGTACACCAAGGCCAGTGATGGCCACCTTTCTCATTGAGATTCTCCACTCACTTTCTGATGTTCTTTGAGATATTTTACAGCATTTCCAACGGTTAACAGTTTTTCAGCCTCTTCGTCTGGGATTTCGATGTCAAATTCCTCCTCAAAGGCCATTACCAATTCCACCGTATCCAAGGAATCAGCCCCTAAATCATCTACAAAACCAGCCTCAGGTGTCACTTGCTCTGGGTTAACGCCTAATTGTTCCACTATTAAATCCTTTACTCTGTCTTCAACACCCATTTGTATTACCTCCTATTCTTGGTTAGTCATTACCAATTGCTCATTGCTAATTGTTAATTGTTAATTTATCTGTCACATAACCATTCCTCCGTCGATGTTAATTACTTGTCCAGTTATATAAGACGCATCATCAGATGCCAGGAATACAATCACCCCTGCCACATCTTGAGGCAAGCCCGACCGTCGCAAAGGAATCGTTTTCAGGAGAGTCTCTTTAGCTTGTTCCGGGAGCCGCTCAGTCATTTCTGTTTGGATATATCCAGGGGCCACCGCATTGACGGTTATCCCTCTGGAGCCCAATTCTTTGGCAACAGATTTAGTTAGACCTATAATCCCAGCTTTTGAGGCAGCATAATTGGCTTGCCCGGCGTTACCTACAAGACCGATTACCGAAGCTATGTTAATGATCCTCCCGTATCTGTTTCGCATCATATGGGGAGCAACTGCCTTGGTACAATTAAAAGTGCCCTTGAGGTTAACAGATATCACCCAATCCCACTGCTGCTGGGTCATCCTCACCAGAAGGTTGTCTTTGGTCACCCCGGCGTTGTTAACCAAGATGTCAACCCGGCCAAATTCCTCGGTGCTCTTGTGCACCATAGCCTGTACATCTTCGAAGTTGGCTACATCCACCTTTAGGGCCAGACTTTTCCTGTCCATCTGCCTTATCTGAGAGGCCGTCTGCTCAACGCCCTGTAGGTTGATATCAGAAACTATCACCTCAGCCCCTTCTTGGGCCAGTCGCACGGCTATTGCTTGACCAATACCCTGACCTGCTCCGGTCACTATCGCAATCTTATTCTGTAGCGCTTGCATCCTCTTCTACTTCCTCGGATTTGGGTTTACGCTTCACCCCTAACGATCTGTTCAGCGCTTAGAACCTCTACTGTACGGTCTATTCTTCGCATCAGTCCGCAGAGAACCCTGCCTGGTCCCACCTCCACCATTCTGTCGACCCCCAGGGCAACCATCCTCTGCATCGACCGGGTCCATTTGACTGGATGCGTGAGTTGTTTCACTAACAGCCTACGAATCTCCTCTGCATCAGTCGTCTCCTCGGCGGATACATTACAGATAATGGGAACTTCTGCCTTTTTCAAAGGCAAGGCAGCGAGCACCTCTTCCAGTCTGGCGGCCACAGTCTCCATAAAACGAGTATGAAAGGCCCCTTTTACCTGCAGTTCAACTACTTTTCGAGTCCCTCTCTGTTGGGCTAACCTCATTGCTTCCTTCACTGCCGAGGCCGCCCCGGAGATGACAATTTGCTCAGGGGAATTAAAATTCGCTGGCACAACCAATCCCAAAGAGCTTGCCAGTTCACAGATCTCAGCTACCTTGTCGGCAGATAGTCCTATAATCGCTGCCATTCTCCCGGGGGTTTCTTTCTCTACCTGCTGCATCAGTTCAGCACGAATCTTCACCGCTCTGACGGCATCAGAGAACTCTATTACCCCAGCTTTGACCAATGCCGAATACTCACCCAGGCTGTGTCCGGCAACAAACTGAGGGGCAATCTCTCTGTTTTCCAGGACGGAACAGAGGGCAATGCTGGTCACAAATACCGCCGGTTGGGTAAACCGGGTCTCTTTTAACCTCTCTTCTGGACCTTGGAAACAAACATCTTTCAGGTCAAAACCAAGCAGACCGCTTGCCTGATCATATACCCTACGAGCTGACCGGAAACTTTGGTAGAGTTGTTTCCCCATTCCTACATATTGAGAACCCTGTCCAGGGAACAGAAAGGCTGTTTTTCCCATAGGTCATCTAAACTCTCATCAGAGCTGCTCCCCAGGTGAGGCCAGCCCCAAAGGCCACCATTAACACCAGATC
>DAOVPH010000164.1 GCA_030629295.1 Candidatus Latescibacterota bacterium
AAGACACAAAGGAAATCGAATTAAAAACATCCATTAGTTAATCTTCGTGCCTTAGTGTCTTCGTGGCCAAACAATAATAGAGGCATTCTGATGTCCTCGCGTCCAAAGCAATCTGATCTGGTAGAGCTCCATATCTTCCCGGGAGAGGCCTACGCCCAGATGGTAAAAGAGGCCTTGGAGAAGGAGGGCATCCCGTGTCTGCTTCAGAAAGACAGCTTAAGTTCGGTTTATGTTGTCCAGGGTTCCACGGAGAGTTGTCCTACCCGAATTCTGGTGAGGGAAGAAGATCTCCAACAGGCGGCCTCAATTATGGAACGGATGATAGATCATATCTAACAAACCTTGAGGTGCTATGTTATGATTAAAACAGTTATCTATGGGGTTGCAGGCAGGATGGGCAGGAGGCTTGCCTCACTTATAACCGAAAGCAACGACATAGAACTGGTCGGGGCGACCGAGTGCCGAACCAATCCGGCTGTGGGCAAGGACATCGGTGAACTTACCGGGTTGGGAAAACTTGGAATAACCGTTGTCCCCGCTCTGGAGGAGATCATCCGTTGTGCAGATGTGGTGGTGGATTTCACTACTCCAGAGGCCAGCTTAGCTGCCGCAAAGGTTTATACCTCAGCGGGAAAGGCAGCGGTAGTGGGTACTACCGGGTTTTCTGATCAGCAGTTAGCTCGGTTCAGAAAGGTAATATCTGCTGTTCCCTGCGTATTTTCTCCCAATTTCAGTGTGGGGGTGAACCTCTTATTCAAGTTGGTAGAGGAGGCCGCCAGAACTCTGGGAGAGGACTTCGACATCGAGATTGTAGAAAGCCATCATCGGTTCAAGAAGGACGCCCCCAGCGGCACAGCAAAGCAGCTTGCCCACATAGCCGCCTCTGCCCTGGGCTACGATTTTGACCAGGCAGCCGTTTATGGCCGTAAAGGCCTCACAGGTGAGCGGAAGAGGAACCAGATTGGAATCCATGCTGTTCGGGCGGGAGATAGTGTAGGAGAACACACGGTTCTATTCGGGGGAATAGGGGAGAGAATTGAACTTTCCCATCGGGCTTCCAGCCGGGATGCCTTTGCCCAGGGTGCCCTGCGGGCAGTTAGATTCGTGGCCCGGGCAAAACCAGGACTCTATGATATGATGAATGTTCTGGGATTGAAGGAAAAAATCGATTAATTCATAGCATTCAGAAAGTTGTTGATTAAGCAAGATTTTACTTCTCTTCTTAGATCGGAGGGGTCTATGACCACAAAAATCGACATACACAAAGATTTTCACGGATCTTTCAGTTATGGGCTCCAATTCCTCTGTGAGAACTATGGTCAGGAGGAAATGGAAGCCTATTTGACCCGTCTGGCTCGAACTGTCTACCGGCCCCTGATTGACTCCCTGAAGTTGCGAGGGCTACCTGCATTAGAAGAGCACTTGATCTATATTTTCAACATCGAAGAGGGCAAATTTGAAATAAGCTACCAAAACGATGTGTTAGTTTTTCAGGTGGGAAAATGCCCAGCAATCCATCATATGAAAGAGCACGATTATCCCATTGCCCAGAAGTACTGTGAGCACTGTCGCATCTTAAATCAGGAGATATGTAAAGCTGCCGGCTATAATTCTTCCACAGAGTATGACCAGGATAAGGGTAGTTGTACGCAAAAATTTTGGAAGGAGAAGTAGAAATGGTCTCTTGCACAGAGTTCATTATGGCCTATAACGAGCTGTTTAGTTACTTAGAGGAACATCATGGTGAGAAGTCGGTGATAGAGTTCTGGCAGGGTATCTCCGATAATTTTCTTCAAAATTTAAGGCAATTGGTTTCCCAGAAAGGAATCCAGGGGATGAAAGAGTACTGGACTCACACCTTAACCGAGGAGAGAGCCAAGTACGATATGACAGCTACCGAGGAGGGCTTTACCATAGAGATGTACGAATGTCCCTCGGTGGGGATATTGAGGAGGAATCGCCATATTCAGCGCTATTCCAAATACTGTCAACACTGTGACCTTTTGTACAAAAGGATAATCGAGGATTACGGATTTTGCTACAAAATTGAATATTTGGACCAAGAGATGGGCAGATGCCGGGTTACCGTCAGAAAGAAGAGGGATTAGATGAGTAAAGGGATGACTGTTCTTCGAGGAGGCAATGTCGTTACTCCTTCGGAGGTTATCTCTCCTGGAGAGATAGTTATCGAGGGAGAAAGGATAAGCAGGGTTGGCAAGGCAGGTTCTGCCTCTTCTTATCCCGATGCCTCAGTGGTTGAGCTTCCCGCAGGGGCAATGGTGCTGGCCGGATTCATTGACATCCATATGCACGGACTGGGCGATTTCGACACCAGAGGGGAAGGGATAAAAGGCATAGCCAAGCTGGAACCTATGTACGGTACGACCGGTTTTCTACCTACTTTGGCCAGTGCCACCTACGAGCAATACCTGGATTTCCTTAGGGGTGTTGAAGAAGCTATGAAGCTGAGGGAAGGAGCACGGGTGTTGGGTGCCCATCTGGAGGGCCCTTATATCAATCCTGCCGCCAAAGGAGCGATGGACGCGAGATTCCTTGCCCTGCCTGAGGAGAAACAGTATAAAAAGCTGATAGAAGAAGGCAGTAACATCTTGAGACTTATGACCCTTTCCCCTGAGTTGCCCGGGGCGATTGAGCTCATAAAAGCCCTGCGGAGAGACAACATAGTGGTCTCTGCCGGCCATTCTACTGCCAATGAAGAGCAGATGAAGCAGGCTATGGATGTGGGGCTGAGTCATCTCTGCCATCTGTTCAACGCCTCTCGGAAGATCTCGGACAAAGAGCCCGGGGTGAGGCAGCCCGGATTCTCTGAGATGTGTCTGGCTCTGGGGGATTTGACTGCTGAGATTATCTGCGATGGGATTCATGTTCACCCCCTGCTGATCCGCTTGGCCGCTCGAGCTTTGGGGACAGATAAGATAATGGCTATCACAGATTCTATGAAAGGTACAGGACTTTCCGATGGTACCTATCTCTCCTCGGATGGCCGCAAATTCTACACCAGCACAGGTGATGCGGCAAGACTGCTGTCGGATAACACGATTATAGGCAGTACACTCACTATGAACATTGCCCTCAAGAACTTAGTGGAGAGGTGCGGTTTCTCCTTGCCCAACGCCAGCAGGATTACCTCTCTTAATCCGGCAAGAGTCTTAGGCTTGGAGGAGGACTTAGGCAGCATTGAACCAGGGAAATTGGCCGACATTACCGTGCTTAGCCCTGAGTTTAAGTGCTTGATGACCCTGAGAGGGGGAGAGATCGTCTATGAGGGAGTCAGTACGAAATGATGGAAAATTTCAGAATAAGAAACGTAATTGTTGAAAATACTGACCAGATTGATGGTTTGCTGAAGGAACTCGAATGTCCGAACACGCCTTTGCCAATAAAAATTTGGGGCCCGAGTGAAAGGTATGATTTATGGCAATAATGGCTATCCTCTGCGATCTCGATGACACGCTGGTGGTGGAGGAAGCCTCTGCGGAGGCAGCCTTTCTTGCCACCTGTGAGCGCGCTCGCGAGCAATACGGCGTCGCCCCAAAGGAGCTCTATCAAGCGGTACGTCACCATGCCCGCCAGTTGTGGCGTGCATCTCCGACCATCGCCTATTGCCGTACCATCGGGATAAGCTCCTGGGAAGGTCTGTGGGCTCGTTTCTCCGGTGATGATCCGAACCTCAAGGCCCTTCACCAGTGGGCACCCACCTATCGTCGTGAAGCATGGGCACGAGCCCTTGCTGATCAGGACGTACGCGATTTGTCCTTCGCCGAGCAGTTGGCCGCGATGTTCCCGGTCGAGCGGCGTGCGCGCCATGTCATGTTCCCTGAGGTAG
>DAOVPH010000199.1 GCA_030629295.1 Candidatus Latescibacterota bacterium
GATAAAGCAGAAGGTCAAGGAGGCAGAGGCAGAGGGTGTGGTGTTCGGTTTGAGCGGTGGAGTTGACTCCTCGGTCGTAGCCGCCCTATGCAAAAAGGCATTAGGAGACAGAATATCGGCTCTGATAATGCCCTGCCACAGCGAGCTCTCCGACGAACAGGACGCCTACTTAATGGCTGAAAGACTGGGCATCAAGACAGAAAAAGTAGTCTTGGATTCCCTCTGGGATGAGTTTGCCCGGATTCTGCCTGCTTCTTATACTCAGTTGTCCCTGGCCAATCTAAAACCCAGATTACGGATGGCTATTCTCTATTATTTTGCTAATAACTTGAATTATCTGGTAGTTGGCTCTGGCAACAAAAGTGAGCTCTCCATAGGCTACTTCACTAAGTACGGAGATGGCGCGGCGGATATCCTGCCTCTGGGGGGATTGCTGAAGACCCAGGTGAGAGAACTGGCCAGAGAGCTGGATATTCCAGCCAAAATAATAGAGAAGCCTCCGACCGCTGGTCTGTGGACAGATCAAACGGATGAGAAGGAGATAGGTCTTTCCTATGAACAACTGGACAAAACTATCTTGGCTTTAGAGTCCAATAACACGAGGGGCCTGAAGCCTGAAATAGTGGCTAAGGTCAAAAATTTAATGGACACCTCCCGCCACAAGAGAACCCCAATCCCTTTGTTTTTGCCATAAGAATAGAGAAGATGAACAACCGATGAGAAGTAGAACCCTCCCTCTTTTCATAATCACCTTGTCCCTTTTTTCTGCCTTTGAGACAGCGATTCCATCGATGATAACAGAAACAACGCAGGCATTAGAGGTGAACAACGGCCACTTCGTGCTCACCATTGACAAAGACTCCGGGACGATAAGCAGTCTCCGTCTTTCAGACAACAGCTTTGAATTCGCCGGCACAGGGGGTAACCTCTTTTTTCCTGAATTTGCCCTGGAATACGCTGATGGTTCACTTGAGAGCTGGTCATCCGTTCTGGCAAAATATCTGGGTGGAAAAACAGCGGCAAAGGTGCTGTTAGACAAAGACGAAATAGCGATAATCAAAGGGAGCTGGGATACTGCTTACATCGACACAGAGTGGGAATACAGACTCATAAAAGGCAAGCCGTATTTTATAGTCTATCTCCAGAGAAGGGTTGAGAGAACGGATGTCTACGCCAATGCCCAGCAGTGCATAATGATCACCGATAAGATGGACGACGCATACATTACTGACTACACCGGGGAGTTGTTGTGCACTTGCAGTGACAGATCTTGTCTTTACCCGGCTGGCTACATCCAGCATTCTATGTTTACCGCCATTGACAATGGCAAGAGGGAAAGATACCCGGCGATGGTTTGGCACGACGATGAGAACGACTTAGTAGCCGGGGTGCTGGTGCCCTATGTGACCCCTAACCAGCGAGAGACGATCTCTCATCAAAATACTGGAATCCACCGGGGATTTTGGGAAGGCCAGTGGAACTGGTTCGGCAAGTCCGACAACGAATCCCTCTACCTCAGAGAGGGTACAACTTACGGGATGGAGGCGTACTATTACCTCAATCGGGGAGATGTGGACACCTTTGACACTTTCAATCAAAACCTTTTGAACCAACACCATTATGACCTCAGGGAGTCGGAGAACTACTGGGCGGCAAGTTGGGGCAGCAGAAGATGTTCTTTAGCCGATTTCTCCTGGACTTACCCCCAGGCGAGCAACAACTACATCTGTTCTCAAGAGCTATTCAGATACAAAGGGATATCTCTGCCCCGTTCCCAGAATAGCACCCGTTGTCCAGAGATATTGGACCTATCTGTGAAGGCAATAATGCAGGGACAATCCTTTGATTTAACCCCGCTGCCCAAGGTGGACGGCGGCCCGCCACTGCACAAAGAGGCGAGAACTATTAGGGTCGAAATATATACAACCCCCTCAGGAAAAATCAATTGGGAGGGACCACCCGAACTACGAACACCCGACTCCATCACTGAGCAGGCGATGATAGGAGAGGTCGGCTGGGAGGTAAATTCCTTAGAGAACAAATTGAAATACCAGATGTTCGAGGATAGTGATAAAATGACCGTTGCCGGGGAAATCACGCCCAGCGAAGATAGCGTGCTGGTAAAGGAGATTTTTGTGGAGTTGGCACTGCCCTGGTATCGGGCTTCCAGGGAGATCTACAGAATCGACGACTTCACCTGGGACATAAGACGCAGCGACAGCATTCACGGCACTGTGGGGATAACGGTATACAACCCCAGCGGAATTGAGGATGTCGAGAAATATGGGGCGAGTTTGCGGCTTTATGTTTTGAAGAACGAGCAGGATAAAAAGTACAGCCCACAGCAACATTGGAGCTACCAGTTTTACCTTTTCCCCCATCTGGGCTATGAAGTGACGGACAGTTCTCAAATCACCCCTCTGCATTCTAAGCTGCCCCGATACTACCGAGAGTATTATCAGACCCTGCCTGGTCTGCGGGATCACAATGAGATAGGTATCTGTCCTGACAAAAACTTCTTTGCCTATGATGCTACTTTGACCGCTCAAGGCGCCGGTGAAAAAGAGATAGAAATAGCACTCTATGCCGCTCCGGGGAGCTACCCGATCAGATTCTTCTTTAAGGATAGCCATGTTTTGGGTGTTAGATTCGATGGCTCTCCTCTGTCTCAGGACAACTGGCATTTTGACCCAGACACTGAGGTGCTGACTGTAGAGTCGGACTGGCAAGGGATTGCAATCTTAGCGGTTCTTTTAGGAGAGAAATCAAGCGGTGTCAGCCTTGATGCTGACTTTGAGCCTTTGGGGCTTGCTTGCCTACAGAATCACCCCAATCCTTTCGGTTTTGACACTATTATATCATTCCGGCTGCCTGAGGAGTCTGAGGCCGAGCTGGCAATTTACAACCTGATGGGACAGAAAGTAAAAACTCTGGTCACAAGCCGCCTGCAGGAAGGTTACCACAGCTTCTGTTGGGATGGAACAGACAGCGAGGGCCATCTGCTGGCCAGTGGGGTCTACCTCTGCCGGCTGAAGGTAGGGGAAACGGTTAAGGTTCAAAAGATGGTTTTGCTTCGTTAGAAGAAAGGAGAAAAGAATGGCTGTTAAGGTAGCATTTGTGGGGTCAGGAGGAA
>DAOVPH010000171.1 GCA_030629295.1 Candidatus Latescibacterota bacterium
CTACTTAGGTTCTCCATCCGATCCGCACCTTCACATTGAATCCCCACATCATAGCTGTAGCTGATCTGACAGTTAGATATCGTCGGTGCCGAATCCACACTCCAGATCATATAGTTCCGCGGCGCCGAATAGTCGTTATTGTCATTCCGTAACCCCCCATATCGGATGATACAGTGATCCAGAATGCTTGACCGAGTCTCGTTGTCGTTGTGAATCTGAATATATCCCCAATCTCCAGCTGCCGGTGCCTGGGCATCATAATCCTGTCCTACTATCCCATCCCCATTCGTGTCTCCCCCATAGGTGTCATCCCGATCTGATGTGAATACAATCTCTGACCCTGATTCCCCCTTTGTCTCCAACACCCCATTCACAATCATACGACGCTTCTGGCTGTAACCATGCCACCGACGCCAGTAATCATTATACCCAAACTTCACCACTACGCCAGGGGCTATTGTCAACTTTGCCTCTTGAGCTATCGTGAGGTCTCCTGTAATAACATACGGACTCCCTTCTACAGTCCACGTCGTATCAGACGAAATCGTCCCGCTTACCTCGGTTTTCGCAAAGGAGCTCGTTACCCAGACCGAACCCATCAAAAGGCTCAGGAGCGAAATCAGAAAAAACACTTTTTTCGTCAACATTGCTACACCTCCCTGTGTATTAAGATTTTGTTAATCACTGACCTGCGATGGATTGCACGACTTGCAAGCAACCAGACTGCCGTTTCCGGCTTCTTTCAGTAAGTAGATGGCTCAAAATCCACCTCGCTCGCCAGCAGTCATATCCCGGCTTGGCCATCGCACTTTCCAGACTTTGTGGGCATAGTTAGAAACAGCGACACCCTACGCTGCCGTGGTGTGCAGGTTTGGGTTGTCTACAGAAAGTCCTTCAGCGGAGGCAACGGCACACAGCCGGTCATCAGCAGAGATAAAGATCAACGCCGGGAGTTCCTCTGTCAAAAGCGCCCGGTTAAAGATGATAGCGCTGGAAAGCTGAACAGCATCGTATGCCCGCAGGGGTGACGTTTGGCCAATTCAACTGCTGTCAACCTGGTAGTAAGGCATCACCGCCATCCTCGCTCTTCGATGATTACTTCGGAGAGGGGTTTCCCAACAGAGAACCTCCGAGCCAATTCTTCGCGTTCCTTATCGCTAACTGGCTTATATCGCCTCTTCTCCTCTTCGCTTACTTGAACAAACAACCCGCTTTCTTTGAAGAATCTTTTGTAATTCTCTTGGAGATTTGGCTCTCCCAACTCTGGGATAGTTTCCAATCGCTCGATTACCACTTCCTCGACCTTTTTCCTCTGTGTCCGCGCCAATACTCCTAACTTTTTCCATAAGCCATCAGGTAATTTAATGGTCAATTGTTGGATCAGCTCACCCCCTTACCAATAAGCGTCGTTCTGCGCTAAAAAGACTCTTTGTCCACCTCTATACGCTTTCTTTCGCCCGACCACAAGCCCTGCAAAAGCTCTGGTCTCTCATGGAGGCAAGGTTACACTGTCATCACTGCCTTCCCTTTCAATTGCCAGCCCTGAAAGGGTGAATTTCGGGATTTAGACTTAAACTCGTTGGCCTCTACTTTCCACTCCAGCTCAGGGTCGATAATGGTGAGATTGGCTTTCTGCCCTACTTTTATCTCTCCTCCCTCAATCCCCAAGATCCTTGCCGGGTTGATTGACATCAAGGCCACTGCCTCTGACAGTGAGATGATCCCCGGGGCTACCAAATGGGTTAGGACAAGTCCCACGGCCGTTTCCAGCCCGATGATGCCGAACGCGGCCTGAGAGAAGGGGAGGGCCTTTTCCTGAACTGTGTGGGGGGCGTGGTCTGAGGCTATTACATCGATAGTTCCGTCTGCCAGGCCTTCTTTGATGGCCGCCACATCTTCTGGGGTGCGCAAGGGAGGGTTCATCTTGGCGTTTGTCCCCGACACCCGCACTTGTTCCTCGGTTAGGGTGAAATAGTGAGGAGCAGTCTCCGCAGTTATCTTTGCTCCTCTTCTTTTGGCCTGGCGGACTAATTCCACCACCCCGGCAGTGCTCAGGTGGGCGATGTGAAGTCTGACTCCCACATATTCAGCTAAGGCGATGTCCCGGCCCACGCCGATATATTCGGCAACCACAGGGATGCCTTTAAGTCCCAGAGCTGCGGCGACCTGGCCTTCGTTCATCTGACCGCCGTGGGTCAGTGCCTTCTCCTCGGCGTGGGAGATGAGCTGGACATCCAGTTGTTTTGCCATCTTCAGAGCGGAGAGCATCAGTTGGGGGTTGCCTACTGGATCACCGTCATCGGAGAAGGCAATGGCGCCGGCATCCAGAAGTCGGGACATATCAGAGAGTTGTTCTCCCCTTCGGCCCTTGGTAATGGCAGCAATAGGATAAACTCTCGTCTTAGCCTCCCGACCCTGGGAGGTTATCCATCTCACATGTTCAGGGCTATCGACAGGAGGCTGAGTGTTGGGCATACAGGCTAAGGCGGTGAACCCTCCGGCGGCGGCTGCTTCACACCCTGACAGAATTGTCTCTTTGGCCTCTCCGCCGGGCTGGCGCAGGTGCACATGCATATCTATCAGCCCGGGGAGAACGACCTTCCCCTGCGCTTCGAGCACCTCGATGTCTCTTAAGCTCTGGGGCCTGGGTTCTCCAATCTTGCCTATTTTCCCCTCTTCGATCAGGATATCTGCTACCCGATCTATACGGTTAGCAGGATCAATTACCCTGGCTCCTCTGATCAATAGCCTCTTCTTGCCCATCCTGTTGTCAACCTATATCCAGAAAATTAAACACTGAAAGGCACTGAATATCGGATTGTTATTTCGGTGTTCATTCAGTGTTTCCCAAATTTGGGGTTAACCCAGTAAGACCATCTTTAGAAGCGCCATTCTGGTGTATAAGCCATTTTGGGCCTGGCGGAAATAAGCAGCTCGAGGATCGGCATCGACCTCCGGTCTGATTTCGTCCACTCGGGGCAGAGGATGCATAATGATAGCGTCTTTTCTCATAATATCCAATATGCTTTTGTCTATTATGTACTGGCCTCTGGCCTTTTCGTAATCCTCTGTCCTATCGCCGAATCGCTCTTTCTGGATGCGAGTTTGGTAGATTACATCCACCTTAGGAGCTACCGTTTTAAGGTCGCTCTCTTCAACGAAGCTGACATTGTGTTCCCTCAGGTAGTCCTTGATGTCCTCTTTCATCTTCACCATTTCTGGGGCCACGAAGTAGATCTTCACATCGTTGAATTTAGCTAAAAGATAACAGAGAGAGCGCACTGTTCGCCCGTTGGCCAGGTCTCCCACCATAGCGATGGAGAATCCCACTAAATGGTCTATCTCCTTTTCTATGGTGTAAAGGTCCAGCAGAGACTGGGTAGGGTGCTGACCTGGGCCGTCGCCAGCGTTGATTATGGGAACACTGGAGACACTGGCTGCCCTTTCGGCGGCACCGCTTTCGTAGTGGCGCAGCACAATCACATCGGCGTAGCTGTCCACTATTCGCACAGTGTCTTCCAGGGCTTCTCCCTTGGCAGCAGAGGAGAATTCTCTGGCATTTTCGGTAGTTATC
>DAOVPH010000092.1 GCA_030629295.1 Candidatus Latescibacterota bacterium
CTTCGCAGCCGTCGCTCCCAGTGCTGGCTGGACCAGCTTCAACCTGTATGTGCCCTTCTTTATGCGCAGAAGCTATATCTATGCACCTTCTAAGCTTCGTTCTGTTCGCGATATGGCCCTGCGCGAGGACAGAGCAGAGGTGTTCTTGGAAAACGCTCTCAACCTCCCTGCCTTTATTCTTCACGGCGGAAGCGACGACGAAGTACCCCCCGTCCACGCCAAGATTATGTTCAGAGGACTTAGGCGGTTAGGATACGATGTGACCTATCGGGAGGTGCCAGGGAAAAAACATTGGTGGAACCAGGAAGGCGTGGAGGGAACTGCTTGTGTTAACTATCCAGAACTGATAGACTTCCTGAGAAGTAAGGTGAGAAATCCTCTCCCCAGAAAGGTGGCATTCAAGACCACCGATCTCGGGCTTAACAATCGGATGTACTGGGTTCAGATTGATCAACTGACCAGACTCTACCGGGATGCTTCTGTTATTGCCGAGGTGAAGTCTGCTCACGAACTCGATCTTAAAATCTCCAATGTAGCTCAGTTTACTATCTTTCCTCCTAAGGGTTTATTAGAGTTAGGGATTCTGCATTTAAAGGTCAATAACCAAAGGCTTTCAACCCGGCTTAAGGATTTCTCTTCCCTCACTTTTTCTCAGACAAGAAAGGGCAGGTTTGTCTTAAGGACCCCTCGGCACAAGGGCTTGTGGAAGAAACCAGGACTTTATGGCCCGATAAAAGAGGCCTACTTTTCGCCTTTCATATTCGTGTACGGCACAGCCGGAAGTCCCGAAGAAACCAAGGTTAACCTACACATAGCCAGAAACAAAGCCCAGAAATGGTGGTACCGGGGAAACGGTTGGGTGAGGATTATACCTGATACATCTATGACGAAGCAAATTACAAAGAATTATAATCTTATTCTCTTTGGAGGGCCTGGTTCTAATCTCGTAACCAGGCGAATCAATCCCCGATTACCCATCTCCATTCACGGCCAGAGGGTGAAATTCGGAAATAAGAAGCTGTCCCAGAGTCAGTTAGCTCTTAAGATAGTCTATCCTAATCCCCTTAATCCTGAGAAATTGGTGGTTGTCAATGCCGGCACCGACCTGGAGGGGATGAAACTGGTGGAGGTCTTAGATACGCTTCACTCCTCAGCCGGTCTCCCTGACTATATCATTTACGGAGGAGATATCAAGACCCAAGGATGGGGAGGGGTAATAGCTGCAGGCTTCTTCGACTCTGACTGGAAACTTGACCCCTCGTTGGGATTCGCTGCTCTTCAGTGAAGTGAATTGGTTGCCTTTGGTCCCCAGGTTGCATTCGGAGAATTTTCGCTGCTTCTGGTCTACTGGCTCTGGGTTGGGGCACGTTTAAACAACAGGCCCGAAAAGCTACTCACAGGAAAGAGAGACACTGGAATCCGTTTTGGTGCCGCTGGAACAGCGAACAGCACATAAAGCGCAGTATTTCTCCGACCGCGGGCAGTCCCTTTCACAGACGAGATTTTTCTTGGTCTGGCTTGAATTAGCGAAATGTGTCCTCTGACACCGAGAGAGGTAGCTAAAGCGCAAATTTACATTGCATAGCTACTGTTTTCCCCTTAGCTGCCGAGCCAGAGGAGAGATGCCCCCGGTTCTCGAAGGCAAGGTCCCAGATAAACGCCCCCAGCTCCAAACCCAATCCCCAGGTTCCCACCACGCCGTCGCGACCGCCCAGGGCCAGGCCGAAACGGAGGGGAAGATGCCCCCAGAGCAGCCCGTTTTCCAGACCAAAGGCAAACTGGGCTTTCTTGGAAATTCCCATCCCTTCGGAGAAACCCTGTCTCCAATTGAAGGCTAACACCAGGTCCTTAATCAGCCAGGGGATTTCTATTCCTATGTCCTCAGGACTTAGACGGTAAGCTATTCCCAGGTTAAGATAGGTCGGATAGTTTGTCTTGAAGGATCCAATGGCATAAGAGGAATCAACAGTGGTGTACAGGGAGTCTCCACCGGTTGTGTCCTGAGCCACCTTTACCACATTCAGGGAATCGGCGGAGAAAGAGAACCGAAACTCCCTGGGGTACTTGTCCCAAGTGATTTCTCCTCCCAGATTCATCAAGCTCAAGCTTACGGTCAAGTCTTTTTTGACTGTGCCAGCTATTCCTAAATCCAGGGCAAAGCCGCTTCCTATTTTGCCCGGATGGAACATCGTCTCCTCTTCACCGTCTGTTGAGTCAACCTCTACTCCTGCCGTCCTGACGACTGCTTCGCCTCTTCCATGCACATAGTAGTCATCAAACTGAATCACCCCACTGGGAGTCTCCAAAGAGGCGTAAGCTAAGCCAATTAAGTAGTTGAGGGTTAACCCCACCGATAGATCAGAGATATCGAGTTTCTCCAACTCTTTCTCCAGCGCAGAGGAGATGTTGGATAGGGAATGGGCGTACGAGAAAGAGGTGCGATTCAATACACACAGCTCCGCTCCAAGGTCGTCAAGGCGAATAGTCTTACCGACTTCCGTTCCCCTCAAAGCGAGTTCAAACGGGGCCTGGGTGAGTGTGAGGTCGAACGTGGACTCCAAAGTATTCTTGAATCCGATTCGCCACACTGAGAATCCTAATAGATCATATTGAAGGTTAGTATAGATTTTGAGTCCTTCTCTCACCAGATCCAAAATAGCGTCTTTGTCTTGTTCGGTCCAATATTTACCATTGTATTTTTCATATGTATCGAAAGAGAATGCGTTGTTTCCCAGTCCCAGAACGAAGCTGGGCAAAATCAGGATAGAGGTGCCGGAGTATCTACTTGGCAGCCCCAAGTTGGCAGGATTCCAGTCTACAGCATCCAGATTGCGGGCCACCCCAGTATATGCTCCTGCTATACCCAAACTGCGGGCATTGGAACTGGCTGCAGCTTCTACCTTTCCTCCCATCATCAAAACGGTGGCTACTGTGGCTATTACCACCCAACATCTCCCATTACTCGGTTGTCTTCTCAATTTTCCCCTCCTTTGTATCTTTCTTTTCAATCTCTGAAAAGAATAGATATCCTTACTCTGATTCCTCTTCCGTGAGTCGTTCTAAATCCACCGTCAACTCAATCTCAGCTCTGGCTTTGACATGGATGTAGTCGGTGTTTCTCAGCGAGACCCATCCCTGCGGGTTCTGCTCCGTTGTTGTGCTATCCAGAACAACCTGCGTCTTCACATAAACTACAGGATTTCTGAAAAGATCGAACTTAGTGGTGTCCAGTTCCACTAAGATGGGGCCGTATCCGGATTGGGCTATGGAGCCGTCAGCGTTAAATATTGGCTGAGGTAGTTGGAGATTAACTAATGTATCAGCCTCGACCAAGGGGGGTGAACTGAAGGCAGTAGAATCTGAGCTGGCCAGAATCAATACCTCGCCGCTCAGGGGATTGTGGTTCTCTACCTCTCCAATCAAGTTAACATTTTTAACCTCTTTGTTGTCGAATATCTCACGAACATTTTCACTGATCTCCTGCTCCGAAAGTCCTCCCACCTCCATCACACTATATTTAACTCTAACGGTAAGGGAAGCATCCATTTCCACTGTCCCCTCCACATAGCTTTCGTCAGTAATATCCACTTCCCCTTGGATAGTAGCTGTTCCAGATATCTCCACTGAGTCTGGCATAATGCTGATTATGTCTCCCACTTCGATGAGAAAATCTGGAGTCTCCTTTGAAATGGTAATTATTTCCCTTTTCTCGCTCCTTTCCTCCAGCACGCCGTTTTCGTCGAACCGTTCAGCTACAATCAGAAGGTCAAGCGTGACAGGGGTGTCTATCCCCTTGGTTTTAACTAAGAAATTGGCATCTTTGAAGGCAATCCAGTCTCGTTCCAACCCCTTTGGCAGATCTTCAAGAGAGATTCCCTGTTTTGTCCTGGGTATCTCAAATTCCTGAGCTTCCACAATATTTCCTTTAAAGTGAGAGAATTTTAAGGTGTCCACTGTGATTGTTGCTTCTACAAAATCCTCACAGGAAATGGTAGCAAAGGGGTCGGGATCGCTGTCCTCCTCAGTATCTACAGTAACCACATCCAGGTGGTACTCAAGATTTTCTAAAGGCGTTTCCCCCTCAGGTTCACCGATTTTGTAGTTCCCTAGATCGATATACTCAAGCTGTCTGGGCCTATTGATGCGAAGCTCGAAGCACTTCTGTAACGGGCTTCGCTCTCTGACGAGGGCGGGGATTTCCACGGTAACATCCGCGTCTACCGGCAACCGGCTTCTGAGGTCAATAGCGATCCCGCCGCTTTTGATTGTCGCTCCTATCACCTCTACCTTCTCGTCCAGTTCAGATGCGTCGCTCATCTGGAATTGCTGTCGGGGGATCTTGGCGCGTGCTTGAAGTACCTTAAGCCCCGAAATAGATGCTCCCACGGTGACGTAGCTGTTAACGTCAATAGTTGCGCGTTTTCCATTGCTTCCCAGGGAACCTCCCTCCAAGAGGACTCGCATCTGGTTACACAGGGTGAAGCCTGACAAATCTAATACCTTCTTTTGCTTTTCTCTCGGGGGGATAGGATTTTGAAATTCAATGACTTGCGTGAAGGGAATGTCCGGCCTTCTGCTCTCCAGCGTGATCTTCAAGGGGCTGCCCAGGTAGATGATGGTATTGTTTTCTACCGTGAGCTCAAGAGTTCCCTCTTTCACCGTAACGCTCTCGAAATCCTCAAATGTGGACAGGTCCTTTTTTATCTTAGGCAACTGGAGTGAAGGGATGGAATCAAGCTGTACGCCGTGAAAGCCGCTGAATTTTCCCAGCGTCAATTCATTAAAGGTTATCTTGGGCGTCTCCTGGATTCCTGGCGAGTCTATGGCGATATCCCCGATTTTCTCGCTGAATGTCATTGGAGGTGATGAATCAACTTTCAGCTTTGTTCCGATGTCGAACCGCTCCAGAGTATCCTTGTAGGTGATGTGGAAAATGCCTTCTTCGTCGGCATAAAGGGTGGAATCGCCGTCTATCTCCTCCAGTTCCGAGAACTCGTAGGTATAGTCTGCCAGAGGAATGGTGAACTTAGTATCCCACTTAGGTCCTTTGGGAGATTCGGGCTTACTGGGCAGTGAACAACCCAGAGAGAAAATCACCACCAGAAGTCCAGATATTGACATCGCTCTTAATAGTCGCATTTTCCTTTACCTCCTCGTGTAGTGTTTCTATAGGGTAACCCTTGGTGAACGTGAAAGACAAGTATATTGGAAAGATAAGCAATCGCCGTCCCGGTGTCAAGATAATTGTGGTTGGGCACAACGGTACAAGAGCGATGCCCTCTCCCTTTACCATCAAGAGAGGGCAAATCTAAATACAGCCTGGTTTTTATAACAACTCCGGCTCTATTGGCGAGCCAGAGGTCTTCCGCTGCGGCGGTATAGGCAGGTCTACCGGATAGACGGTTGCATCCGGCCCGGGCAGCCTCTCTTCCATTTTTGGAAAGGGTGGAAACGGCTTGTGCGGCAGATCCTGGTACCAGTAGGCCACCGAGGAGTAATCATCGCAGCGGTCGTTGGCATGTCCTACGCCGAAGAAATCCCCCACCGGCACCTCCACGCTGGGCCGGTTCATTCCGTCCCAGTACATCCGGAGCACTGTCTTCCGCAAGTAAAGGGGATCCTCACAGGAGATGGTAAACCAGGTATGGCGGATGATCCCTGGACTATTGATCTTGGCCAAGTCCGCTTTCGCTCCCGCCTCGATTGTCCAGCAGTCGCGATTTCTACCTGTCCGGTCCCAACTGGAGAGGCGTCGGGTGTGCCCGTCGCGGAATCTGGGTAAATCCTTCAGAAACGACTTCTCTGCCTCCTTGTGTTACAAGCCCTGAGTTTTGTGATACTCTTTTCCAAAAAATTTAAGGAGAGAGACAGCGAAAGTCAAGGACAAAACTTACACTCTAAGCTGGGTCTGAACTGTCGTACAAATCTCCAGCCCAGATTTTTCGCACAACCACGAATTAACACTAATTCAACAATCAGCTTAGAGATTCTTTTGATTCGTGAAAATTCGTGTCCTTAGTGATTTTAAATAGGTTCAGGTTTCTTCAGTGCAGTGCCCGCAAAAAAACCTTGACATTTCCTCCTGAGCTGTTTATCTTTTTCCTCACTTATTTCCCAAACCCTTTAAGGTAGGTTTTATTTCATAAGCTCAAGAAATACAATTTCTGGGATATTCAACCACGAAGGTTGACGCTCCTCTGTAGGGGAACAGCACTTTCGTGGTTTTTTTATACTGCGAGCCCTGGAGACTCGACTATACGGCCCTGAAGGCTGAAAAAAAGGAGGGATGTAATCCAGTAACAGATTTTCGTCATAGAGAACCTTGCTATTCGATGGCCCAAATAGTGTTTGTCCGGATTTGTCATTCCCGCATGCCCCTAGCGGGAATGACAAAAATGTGCTATTTCTGGCCAGATTGTAAATAGGATCTTAGTCAAGAGAGAGCAAAATAAGCAACAACGGTGCGCCACGAAGGCCTCTTTTTCAC
>DAOVPH010000104.1 GCA_030629295.1 Candidatus Latescibacterota bacterium
AGATGTGGATGCCCGGCCAAGGTAAATATCGAGAGACCCATTCTTGCAGCAACTGTACTGACTTTCAGGCCCGAAGGCTTAACATCCGCTATCGTCAAGACAAAGGTTCTACCCAGTTTGTCCACACTCTGAACGGAACAGCAGTGGCCATAGGCAGGACCCTTATTGCCATAATGGAGAACTACCAGCAGCAGGACGGCAGCATCCTGGTCCCGCAAGTGCTCAAGTCCTTTATGAAAGTGGAAAGAATCTCTCCCAAATAGTGTCTGTAGAAATTAGGATGCTAACAGCTTTTTCAGCTTCAGATAATCTTCTTCCCTTAGCGTTCCTGCCTGTCTGGCAAGCTCTGCTGTTAGACTCCCTAATCTTTTGTAGACTTCCAGATATTCTGGCGAAAGCCTTTGGATTATCTCCAGGTGTCCTTCAACAGTCTGCAGGTCTCCCCTGCTTACAGGTCCAGTCAGAGCACTGGGTAACCCCACCTTCTCCAGGTTCTTTACTGTGCCCCAGATGAGAGGCATTACCATCTTCTGGGCTTCTTTTCTCTCTATTCCTATCCTCTCCAGCATCTGCGCAGCTATGTTGGTGACTGTAACCAAGTAGTTGGAGGCTGTGCACAGGGCAGCGTGGTAAAGGGGTTTTGCCTCAGGAGGAACAATCACTGCCTTTCCGTCCAGCTCTTCGACCAGCTTCTGCCCGAACTCCAGCGCCTCTTTTTCCCCTTCCAGTGAGAAGTAACATCCCGGCAAAATCTCGGTGGAGACTTGACCCTTGGGAAAGGTCTGAATTGGATGCAGGGCGAGGGTGTAGGCCCCTTCTCTTTTAGCTGAAGCCAGGATATCCGAGCCCAAAGCTCCGCTTAAGTGGATCACTATATCGCCTTTTTGAAAGCCGCCTCCCGTGGCAATCTGGTCACATACCTCTTTTATGACCTGGTCAGGGGTGGAAATGAGAATTACATTGGCGACCTTTGCCACTTCTACCGGATCTGTGGAACAAAGAGCACAGTTGACAAGAGAGCCACACCTGTCGGCTGACTGCCGGGTCCGACTGGCTACGCCAACAATCAGATGGTCTCTCTGATAAAGTGCCACGGCAAAAGTCGTTCCCACCGCTCCGGCACCAATTATAGCTACTTGAGTGGTTTTCATTTCTTAATCCATCTGTGATATGATATTGGACTGGGCTGAACTCCTTGCAGATCATTCTATTGAAGCCCATCAACCCAGGTGCCCGAATTCGTAGGCTGCCTCGAGCATAGCCTCAATGTTCTCAGTGGGAACATCCTGCTGGATATTGTGTACTTGGGTAAATACAAATCCCCCCGGACCGGACGAGAATATCTCAATATTCCGCCGCACGTGCTCTCGGATCTCCTTGGTTGTGCCCAACGGCAGTACCTTCTGCGTGTCACACCCTCCCCCCCAAAAGACGATCTTTCCTCTAAAGTCCTTCATCAGATGCTCGGGTTCCATGTTCGCGGCAGAGATTTGCACCGGATTCAATATGTCTATGCCGGCGTCAATCCACTCGGGAATGTAGCGGTAGATGGATCCGCAGGAATGCAGGTAAGTCTTCCAATTCGTGTGCGTGTGCACCCATTCGCACAACCGTTTGTAGTGGGGCTTGATCATCTCTGTGAAAAGATCCGGCGACAGAAACTCGCCATTTTGCGTACCCGCGTCATCCGAGGCCACTCCCCACGCAAAGCAAAAATCACCGACTGCCTGATGGTAGAGCTGAATACGCTTGATAGTGGCATCCACGTAACGTGCCATCATTTCATGAGCTGTTTCTTTTTCCGTCATCAACATGCATAGCCATTCATCCAGCGATCCCTGAGTGATGTTGTCCGAAAGAAGTGCGCTAAGCCCGATCAATGAAATACTCGCCCCCCACCCAAGAAGAGCCTTATCCGTATTCTCATATAACGACCGACCGTGTTCTGCAAACATCTTCAGTTCTTCATCGGAAACCGTATCGCAGGGGCGAAATGCGTCGGGATCGATCCGCGTACCCGCCATAGTTGGACGAATAAAATCAAAGTAATATCCGTCTTTTGGCATCTGTGCAATGTCCTTGCCGTCGTCGCCCTTCAGTATCCAGCTTCCGTTCTTCTGCTGTTCAATTTTCGTCCCGGGCTGAAAGTAAACGTCGAGACCACAGAAAAGAGTTTTGCGCACACCTTCGGAAGCCTCCTGTTGCGACCACTGCGCAGTCATCGGCTCCAAAGGGAGAACATCCACATGGAGACGCTCTACGACCTCCAGCTCAAGTTCTGCAAGAATCTGCATAGTGTCGTGGACCCGCGTAGGGCTCCTGATCCCCATGCGCTTTTTCAGCTTGTCGTAGGCGACCGCATTTATCCCCGAAGCACGGATGCCTCCTAAGTCGATCGGCACCCGGTCCGGAGTTTCAAAGTTCACAGCCTTCAGTACTCGCTGGCGCGAATTCATGCTCACTCCTCTTCGCCCGGCCTGAGATCATCAGCATCCGCGTCAGATGCCCTTTTTAGTACTGGTTCGACGCCTTCAACCGACTGGACGCCTTCGGCTACAACCCGAGCCGCAGCCTCCGTATTCCCTCCTTGTGAGTGATAAACCACCAGCACTTTCTTGGCCATAATCTTCCTCCAGGCTTAGGGGGTGATGTCCGTAGCGGAGCATTTCCGGATCTCCACCAGGACCACTTCTCTGCTCTTCTGTAGCTTCCCAAGGTTATACCGATAATTGCGGCTCCGGTTGTGGCCAGGAGAATACCTCCCGAAACATCCGCAGCCCCTGTAGCTCCAAGGATTATGCCTCTAACAGTCCGGTATATCCCGAGAATTCTGATTCCCTATGTGATTCAAAATACTGCCTGAATATCAAAAAGGCAAGAAAAAACCTATTTGGATTGAGAACGACGGAAAGGCTGAAAGGGAGGATAGAGAGTTGAAGGATAATGAAAAGAGAAGGGAAATACGTTGAAATTCGAGAAATTTCTCCTAACCCAGATTTCCCTGCAAATTCGCTTATACCCTGCAAATAAAAGTGGCGCCCCCCAGAATTGAACTGGGCACACACGGATTTTCAGTCCAATATAGCAGCTTTTCGTAACCTCTTGAAACGGCTTTGGAAATGACATAAGTAATTATTTTCCTTGACAAAGTGTTTTCTATGTATTGTGTTTGAGTTATACCAATTTTGATGACTTTTGATGGGCTATGGACACCATATGGACACCAGAAGATAACACTTGTATCTTTGAGTCAAGGTTTTTGTGGGGAGTGGATAGAAATTGAGATCAGGGAACCAGGGTTAATAGAGCGCAAATCGAGTGCACAAGATTTGGATCTCTCGGATTCCTCGTTGACAAATGTATTCTTATGCGCCAATTCTACGTTACCTCAATTGCGATGATTTCCGATGATGTAAGGACCAAGAAAATATGAGGCTTCGGGTTCCTAAATCAAGGCGTGGTGTCTTAGTTTGATTGTGTTGACACGGCAGACGTCTATGAGAAGCCCACACTTTCGCCTGAGTTGAAAGAGGTGAACGTGTGGGTTTTTTTTCCTCACGACGGCAATCCAGCGCAAACATCGTCTTGCAGGTAGAGATCGGCGGATTCTGCCCGGAGCTGCAAAAACAGACCGTTGAAATGCCGGATTGCATGTAACCCAGGGGTATGTCTCTATTCGCTTCTGCTGGATACGCTTCAAGTCAGAAAGGGTGTTCCTGGTGTGGTTGCGACTCTTGGTTTTGAAGAAAGCAGAAATGGCAGAAATATTTCTTCCAATCAGATTCTGACTTCTTCAGATGGCAACAAGGAAGGTATAGAGAACGAGGGGGGAAAGAAAAGCCGAGGCAGAATGATAAAAGAATGGCAAAAACGACGGGTCCAACTTCTTGTGACTGAAATACATACACCAACTTTGCCCAATGGGTATTGTGTCAAGAAACCAAGTGTGGATAAGAGAGAATAGCTTCCTTGACAAACCATGAGTACAGCGCGTACCGGCTATATTGTGCGAATCCTATAATCATTTTCCTGTTTCCTTACTCCCAGAAAGCCCTCAATGCATTGAGGGCTTTCTGTTGTGTGGCCAGATCCTTTGTTTTAAGAAGCTGACAGATCTCCACCAGGATCTTCTCCTGTTCCCTTAACGGCTCCTCCAGGCCAGGAAAATCAAAGAGGTCTCTGATCTGGACACCGAGAGCCTTGGAGATCTTAAGCAGAGAAGAAACCGTTACATTAGCTGATCCTCTCTCCACATCACCCACATCTGCAACGCCTGCTTTCTCTGACAGATCCATCTGAGTCAGGTTCTGCCTCTTCCGCAGAAACCTCACTCTCTGACCCAAGTGTCTAAGTACACTCTCTGTTTCTACCATCTACCTGCCTCCCTTTTTCAATATAAGATAGCCAAAAATGCTATCTGTAAGAAGGAAGCATAAGGAAGATTTTTCTTGACAATCTGGATTATAATTCAGATATTATAAAAAGTATGGCACAGAAGGTTAGCCTTGTGGGTTCTTTTGAGGAGTTAGAAAAACGTGCGATCTTACTGTGAACTTGGATTGATTTACTTGCTCAAAAATCTTTCTAATTGGCAAATGGACTTGAGTCTCACAAGGCTCCGAAAGAACCAGAATTCCAAGTAGAGAACCATACAAGTTTTTCTTGACATGCGAGGAGGTGAGTTTGTAATGAAGTATTGAATCGGAGGGAGAGTATTTAGAGGATTGCAGGCTGTTAGCGTAGGGATCTTGGCTGTGGCTCTATTGGCGGGTTTTACATCTTTGAGTCATTACGAGCTGGGGCTTGGATATTTTGAGGAAAAAGACTACGCTCGGGCGAAAGAGGAGTTTGAAAAAGCGCTGGAAGAGGGTGATCATGTTGGAGGCGCTTGTTATCGTCTGGGGGTCATCTACGTGACAGATGGAGACACGGTTGAGGCGATCAAGTTAACCGTAGGAGGGAAGAGATGATACGGCGGATGGAAGTGATTCTGATAGTCAGCGCGCTCGCGGTAATAGGCTTTATCTGCGAGTCCACAGCCGAGGCAGGTGGAATGTTCTCCGATCCGGTCAACTATCCGGCTGGGGAACTGCCTCGTTCTGTCTACGCAGCCGATCTGGACGGGGACGGAGATGTGGATCTGGCTGTGGCAAATGGTAACTCAAGCGATGTCTCCGTGCTATTCAACAGCGGAGATGGGACTTTCTCCGATCCCACGAACTATCCGGTGGGAACTTGGCCTGAGTGCGTTCACGGAGGCGATTTTGATGGGGATGGGGACATAGATCTCGCCACAGCAAACTGGTTAACGGGCGATGTTTCTGTGCTATACAACGATGGTGACGGCACTTTTTCTTCTGCTATTAGCTATCCAACGGAAGGGGGGTCTGCTGCCATTTTCCCTGCGGATTTAGATGGGGATGAGGATATTGATTTAGCGGTACAGGGTTCGGAGAATATTTATCTTCTGTACAATGATGGAAGTGGAAACTTCTCCGATACTGTCACGCATTCAGTGGCAGGCGGCCGTGCGGGCGATACCATCTTTTGTGGTGACTTAGACAATGATGGCGATATGGATTTGGCCACAACTGGGTGGGAAAGTATTTATGTCATGCTAAATCTGGGTGGCAGAGCTTTCTCCGATACCGTTGGCTACCCGATTGGACGCCATTTTACTTCCGTTCGTGGTAGCGATTTCGACGGAGATGGTGATGTAGATTTGGCGGTGTGCAGTGATGGTTATCATGGTGTTTACATATTGATGAACAATGGAGATGGAAGCTTTGCCGAGGCGGTGAAGTATGCAGTAGGAGACTACAGTGGGCCCTCGTCCGTTTATCCCTGCGATTTAGATGGAGACGGGGATATGGACGTGCTC
>DAOVPH010000114.1 GCA_030629295.1 Candidatus Latescibacterota bacterium
ATCGTCCGAGTGGTCGGGATCGAAGTACACAGTCGCATTCTCGTCGTAGAACGCAGTCTGCGCCTCCTCAAAGGAAACACGGTGTTCCCTCTGGTTTGCCCGGTTCTTCTTTTCATCCCAAACGAAGCGAAGTTCTCTCATAATGTACAACGTACGTATGGATCTGCGATTCGTCAAGACATCATTCTGGCGGCTTAACGTTGGATTATACTGCCTAAATGCCGTTTTATATTACGGCAATTCAAATTTTCTGTTGCAATTATAGAATAAATACAATATGTTAATCAAAAACAGATGAAATATTGAGAACGACAAATACTGAAAGGGAGTTCAACCTATGAAACTTCTCGGTCAAGTCCGCGCTGTCACCCAAAAAAGGCAGTACTCGATACGCACTGAACAAGCCTATGTTATATAGATAAAGGGATTTATACTATTCTACGGAAAGCGCCACGACCGAATCAGGACAAGTCACGTCTGGGTGCAACTTTCCCTATCCTGAAGCTCTGGTGTCTTCCTTTTCCAGGTTCAGGGGCTTTGTCTTCGTCCAGACATGGTATATCCTCTCGACGACCGTGTAGTTGGCCAGCACAGCCAATATCCAGATTGCCACTGTCAGGCCGATTCTTCCGAAAAGGGCTCCTAAGGCCACTACCAAGGTGCGTTGGGTTCTTTGCATCAGACCGCCCTGACACTCGATTCCCAGTCCCTCGGCCCGGGCGCGCACATAACTCACCAATAGAGAACCTGCCAGGGCAAACAACAGGGCCATTTTGGTTAATATCCCGCCGGTGCGTACCAGATAGAAGGCGATGCCGAAGAAGATAAACGCCTCCGAGTAACGGTCTAAAGTTGAATCCAACAGGGCGCCGAACTGTGTTTTTCTGTTAGCTGCTCTGGCAACTTGCCCGTCGAGGACATCGCAAAGCCCTGCCAACAGGACGAGAATACCAGCCCAGGGGAACCACCCCACGGCAAAGGCTAACGCGGCTCCGATGCTTAATAATACCCCTAAGCCAGTGAAGAGATCGGGCCGCAGCCCGAGGTTGGCAAGTAATTCCACCAGAGGTCTCACGAAGCGGGCAAAACCCTCTTTCAGGTTGCCGTTGAATATCATTTCCCGGCTGAATAACCTGGAGAAGAACGTCCCTAATCTCACAAGAAGAAATACCTCCTTAGTCTACAGGATCCGTCCGATCGATTTTCTCCACTCCTCTGATAACGAGGACAAACTCTCCCCGAGGTTTCTTATCTTTGAAGTGCTCGATAATCTGGCTCAATTTACCTCTGAGGGTTTCTTCGAACCTTTTAGTCAACTCTCTGCAGAGGCAGACCTCTCTGTCTCCCAGAATCTGGTAGGCATCGGTCAGCAACTGCAAAATTCGGTGGGGCGATTCGAAAAGCAGGACAGTTCTGTTTTCTTGGTTCAGTTCCTGCAGCCGCTTCCTCCTTCGGGATTTTCTGGCAGGCAGAAATCCTTCAAACACAAATCGATCGGTGGGCAGACCCGAGACCACCAGGGCAGCCATTGGCGCTGAAACTCCCGGGATGGGAGTCGCTGGGATCTGATTCTCTAAGGTATGTTTCACCAAGAAATAAGCAGGGTCGGAAATCCCTGGAGTCCCAGCATCGGAGACTACAGCAACCGATTGGCCAGAAAGCATTTGGCGAATTAAAAGGGGAGTCTTCCTCTCCTTATTGTGATCGTGGTAGCTGGTGACACGGGGGCCTTTGATCTGGTAGTGAGCCAGCAATTGTCTGGTGCGACGAGTGTCCTCGGCAGCGATGATATCCACCTCTTTAAGTACCCTCAGGGCACGAAGTGTTATGTCCTCTAAGTTGCCAATGGGGGTGCTTACAATGTAGAGCTGTCCGCTTTTCTGCCCCACGCTCCTTCCCTCTCTACTTTTTTTGAGGTTTAAATCCTTAAAGTTGAATATAACACAGTATCTTCCCCTTAGCAAGAGAAAAATTCCTCCAGGATAGCGAAGGAGTTGTCAACAGAAATTAACAGGAAGACAGTAAAGAGAAATACTCGATTTAAATCTGACAACAACTAAAGCCACCCTTTTCTCCAAAGAGAGAAAATGTGAATAACCTCTTTAAAATGTGGATAACTTTCGCGGCCATACAAGATAACTGCCTGGTATTTCTGCTAATAGAAACCACAATAACCAGAACCTTTTTTTGTGGAAAACCTACTCAAATGAAGCTTCTTTAGGAAGATGCCTCCTTGGGTTCCGGAATCCGAGACCCACAGAGATCTGGGGTATCTCCAGGTTTTTCTGTTAATATTGGCAGGATAAAAAAACGCCTTGATATTTCATCCCTTTTGTCCTATATTTACAAAAAGCAGATAAAAAAGCTATGTCTCACTGTCTCCGACGGTTGCCAGCTGGGAGTATTCTTTGACCGAAACTGCTGGGCAGCTCTGTTCACAGTGGGGAGTGGATTAACAAGGGATGTAATGTGAGTGATGTTTCTGTGATTGTGGCTTTGGGAGCAGGGGTTCTCTCTTTTCTCTCCCCTTGTGTTCTCCCTTTGGTCCCGGCCTATCTCTGTTTTATCTCCGGTCTCTCTTTGGGTCAGATGAGAACCAGTTCGGCGGACGCCCGTATGCTCCTTAAAGTGGGGAGCAACTCTCTGATGTTTGTCCTGGGGTTCTCCACTGTCTTTGTCGCCCTGGGGGCGACAGCTACAGTGATGGGACAGTTTCTGCTTTCTCATCTGGTCCTGCTCAGCAAGATAGGAGGTCTTATCATAGTGATTTTGGGGCTCCACACGGCCGGATGGCTGCGAATAGGATTTCTAAATTACCAGAAGAGATTTCAGGCCAGAACTGCGCCGATCAGTAGCATAGGTGCCTTTGTTGTGGGCCTGGCCTTTGCTTTCGGATGGACACCCTGTGTGGGACCGATTCTGGCAACGATATTAGTCTACGCTGGGACACAACAGACAGTGGGCAAGGGGGTCTTACTACTGGCCTTTTACTCCTTAGGTCTGGGTATTCCCTTTATCGCCGCGGGATTGGGGATAAATGTCTTCCTGAATCTCTTCAGCCGGGTGAAGGTTCACCTCCGCTTAGTGGAGATTATCTCCGGATCGGTGCTGGTAGTCGTTGGCCTGCTGATGTTTTTGGGAATGCTCCCCTCTGTTGCAGGCATCTTAAGGTAGCGCGTGCCTTTCGGACTTGCTGAAAAAATGGGCAACTGTTGACAACCACAATTTTCGATAGAATCAGATAAATTGTTACTGAACAAAGAGACGGAGAGCAAAACAGCGCAACAGGATAAAGAGAATGTTGAAATACAAGGCACTGCGTGGAACTCAGGACATCCTCCCCGAGGAGATGCCCCTCCGGCGTCAGCTTGAGGAGACGGTGGGGAGGAAGATGAAGTTCTACAACTACTTGGAGATAGCCACGCCGACTTTTGAACACACCGGACTTTTCGTTCACTCCACCGGGGCGGACACCGAAATAGTGGAGAAGCAGATGTACACCTTCTTGGATAAGGGCGGGCGCAGCCTGACCCTCAGGCCAGAGGGCACGCCACCGGTGGTACGCACCTATATTGAGCACAGCCTGGGAATGAAAAAACCGCTCCAAAAACTCTTCTACATCGGCTCAATGTATAGACAAGAGAATCCCCAGGCGGGCAGGCTGAGGCAATTTCATCAATTCGGGGCCGAGGCTATCGGATCCATTGCTCCGGCCTTGGATGCCGAGATCATCTCCCTTTTCCTGGATATATGCGAAGATCTGGGACTGAAAGAACTCTCCCTTCAGTTAGGTAGCATTGGCTGTTCTGGGTGTCGTCCTCGTTATCGGGAGAAGTTACTGGGATTTTTTGCTGATAAATATGACCTTCTCTGCGCTGACTGTAAACAGCGTCACCAGAGGAACCCCCTCAGGATCCTTGATTGCAAGAACCCCTCCTGTCGCCGAATGACCGGGGATGCCCCTTCTATGCTGGACTACCTGTGTGATGACTGTGCCCGGCACTTCCAGGAACTCAAAGCACATTTGAATGCCTTGGATATCGAGTATCAGATTAACCGACGGTTGGTGAGAGGTCTTGACTACTACACCAAAACGATCTTCGAGGTGGTGAGCCCTCAGTTGGGAGCCCAGGATGCTTTGGGGGGAGGAGGGCGTTACGATGGGCTGGTTGAGGAGCTGGGAGCGAAGCCGACTCCTGCGGTGGGATTTGCCGCCGGTATAGAGCGAATCCTTCTGGCGATGGAGAAAGAAAACTGCCCATCTCCCGAGCCTTGCCACCCTAAAGTCTATGTTGCCTCTATGGGAGAGGAGGCCAAGCGATTGGCTGTGCGTCTGTTGCAGAAACTGCGCACCCAAAGGGTAAGCGCCGACACAGATTATCTGGACAGAAGTCTGAAATCTCAGATGCGAGCTGCGAATAATCTCAAAGTTGTGTACACCGTGATTATCGGTCAGGAGGAATTGAACAAGGGAAAAGCCTTGGTGCGCAATATGGAAAGCTCCCAGCAGGAAGAGGTGGAGATCGAAAATCTGGGCGATTATTTGGTAGAGGTTTTAAACCAGAACCAGTGAGGGGTTCCTACTTTTCTAAGCAGAGGTGATTGCTCAATTGGATGAGAAGTTCAATATTCTACTGGTAAGCCTGGATGAAAAAGGCCGAGAGGCAGCCCTTGCTGTTTTGGAGGGCGAGCGTTGGAAGTGGACGGCAGTGGAGGATGGGAAGGCAGGGGTCGATTTCCTCCGAGATAACCCCGCGGATCTTGTAGTGGCCGACGTCTCGATTCCGGAGGCAGAGCTGGTACAGATTTCAGAGAAACTTAAGGATGGCCGTTACTGGGGGACTCTGGTGCTGCTGTGCCCCAAGGGGGAAGTCCCTGTCGTTCAAATGGAGGTCGATGCGATCTTAGAGAAACCCATTGATCGCCACGAACTGGCGGAGGTTATTGACAGAGCCCAGGTGCGAAAGAGGATCTCGCTGGAGTCCGGACTGGTGGGCAAGTCCGAGCAGATGAGGCGGGTTCTGGAGGCCATTATCCAGATTGCCCCCACAGAGATGACTGTCTTTATCGCTGGAGAGACGGGTACAGGTAAGGAGCTGATAGCAAAGGCAATCCACAACCACAGCAGGCGTAAGACCGGGCCTTTTCTGGTTGTTGACTGCGGGGCGCTGGCAGAGGGGGTTCTGGAGAGCGAGCTCTTCGGACACGAAAGAGGTGCCTTCACCGGCGCGGTCGCTCGGCGTAAAGGTGTTTTCGAGGCCGCTGAGGGTGGAACCATATTCTTAGATGAAATCGGGGATATGATGCCAGCCACACAAGTCAGATTTTTGCGGGTGTTAGAAGAAAGGGAACTGCGCCGCGTGGGAGGTACCGAGACCATAAAGGTAGATGTTAGAGTAATCGCCGCCACCAACCGTGACTTGGCCGCTTCGCTCAGGGAGGGTAATTTCCGCCAAGATCTCTACTACCGCCTGAAAGTCTTTGAGATATA
>DAOVPH010000116.1 GCA_030629295.1 Candidatus Latescibacterota bacterium
AAATAACATTTCTGGACACCCCTGGGCACGAGGCCTTTACTGCTATGCGAGCTCGAGGAGCGCAGATAACAGACATTGTGGTTTTGGTAGTCGCCGCCGACGCCCATGTTATGCCTCAGACGGTGGAGGCCATAGACCACGCTCGGGCTGCTGGAGTGCCTATGATAGTAGCCATCAACAAGATAGACCTACCCACCGCCAACCCGGATCGGACAAAACAGGAGCTTACTGACCGAGGTTTGCTATCCGAAGAATGGGGGGGCAAGATTATGATGGTGGAAGTCTCCGCCAAAACTGGCCAAGGAGTTGATAACCTATTGGAAGCAATTGTGTTAGAAGCTGAACTCCTCGACCTGAAAGCTAATCCCACTAAAAGGGCGAAAGGCACCATAATTGAAGCTAAACTTGACAGAGGGCGTGGTCCTATGGCTACAGTCTTAGTCAAAGAGGGAACCCTTGTGGCGACAAATACTTTCGTAACGGGGCTTTATAGCGGACGGGTGCGAGGGATGTTTGACGAGAGAGGCTCCTCAATAAGTGAGGCTGGCCCTGCTGTTCCGGTACAGATCCTCGGTTTGGAGGGAGTACCCCAGGCTGGAGACTCGTTCTTTGTGGTGTCATCAGAACAACAGGCACGGACTATAAGCCAGAAAAGACAACTGCTAAGCAGAGAGCAGGAGCATCGGAAAGTAAAAAGGCTCACCCTCACTGACCTTGCCCAACAGATCAAAGAAGGAGAGGTTAAACAACTGCCTCTGATTATCAAAGGAGATGTAGATGGCTCAGTGGAGGCGTTAAGTGACGCCCTTATGCAGTTGAGCACCGAGGAGGTCAGCGTCAACATAATCCACAGGGGAGTGGGGGCTGTCTCTGAATCTGATGTGCTTCTGGCAGTTGCCTCCAACGCTGTGATCATCGGCTTCCATGTCAGGCCAGATGCCCGAGCCAGAGAGTTGGCTGTCCAGGAACAGGTGAACATAAAATTCTATCAGATCATCTACGATGTCGTAACCGATGTTAAAGGTTTACTTTCAGGGCTGCTCACGCCCCAAGTAGAAGAGAGAATTCTGGGGATTGTCTCCGTACGCCAAGTCTTCAGAGTGCCAAAACTGGGGGCAATCGGAGGCTGTTTTGTCCAAAGCGGATTGATTACAAGAGGAGCAGCAGTACGTGTCCTTAGAGATAGCATCGCCATCTATGAAGGAACCATATCTTCTTTGAAAAGATTTAAGGAGGATGTGAAGGAAGTACAAGCCGGCTATGAGTGCGGCGCAGGGATACAAGGGTTTAATGATTTGAAAGACAACGACACATTCGAGATTTTTGAGACAGTTGAAACACCCAGAGATATTGACCAGGTAAAAAAGTGACTATCGGAACCTGTAGGATTGAGTTTCTGATCCCTGGAAATAATTCCCTAAAGGGGAAAAGATGTATTCTGAATAGCCTGAAGACTCAGATCAGAAATAGATTTAACTGTTCGATCGCTGAGGTTGAGGACAACGACCTGTGGCAAAAATCGGTACTGGCAGTAGCAGTGGTCTCCAATGAGTCCAAGCATGCCGATCAAGAGATGGCCAAGATCGCTAAGTTTATCGAAAGTGATGGGCGAGTGCAGCTTTTAGACTATTCCACTAAGATATTATAGAAAGGGCCTGACAAGGCAGTAAAAGGCTTAGAAGAGAAAAAGGCACCACAGGGCGGAAGATCATAAAGGGCATTGCTTTTGTCGCCTTAGCTCCCCTTCAACCTTTTTAGACCCTTTTAGGCCTTTTTAAGCCTTTTAAATGAAAGCAGAAAGGCAGCACCTAAATGAACTACAGGCGAGCCGACCGGGTGGCTGATCTGCTCCAGTTTGAACTGTCAAAAATCATCAGGGAGAACATGAAAGACCCTCGCATTGGCTTTGTGACTATTACCAGAGTCGAAGTCTCGGATGATCTGCGACACGCTAAGGTTTATGTCAGTGTTTTAGGGCAGGAAAAGGAGAAAGAGGAATCCTTAACTGGCCTTAATCACGCCGCTGGATTCACCCGTAGTCTGCTGGCAGGGAGAGTTAGGCTGAAACGCATTCCCGAGCTCACATACTGTTATGATGACACCTTAGACTATGCCTTGAATATTGACAAATTGCTTGATGGATTGGAGAATGGAAGGGATATTGGTGGTGGATAAAGAGGTCCAATGGACCTCTCACGATGTGGTAAGCAGGCTGCGAAATATCCTTAAAATAAAGAAAGTAGGACATACCGGAACCTTAGACCCTTTAGCTACAGGGGTGTTGGTTATTCTACTTGGCCGAGCAACCAAAATCCTCCAGTTTCTTCAAGAACAGGAAAAAGAGTACATTGCTCAGATCTGTCTGGGCATTTCCACTGATACATTTGATGCTCAAGGACAAGTGCGAGGAAAAAAGGAAGTCCCGGAGTTTGAACTTGCCGATGTAGAAAGGGCATATAACAGCTTTAAGGGGGAGATAGAACAGTCGCCGCCTCCCTTCTCCGCCATCAAGATCGGAGGGAAGAAGTCCTATCAATTGGCTCGGGCGGGAAAACCTGTTGAGCTTAAGCCTAGAAAAGTCAATATCTCACAGATAGAACTTCTGGAGTGGAAATCGCCTGTATTGAAGCTGCGGATCCTGTGCTCAAGGGGCACTTATATCAGGTCCTTAGCAGAGGACATAGGGCAAAAACTGGGATGTGGAGGGCATCTGCTTTCGCTGCGCAGGATTAGATCCGGAGAATTCAGTATTGATCAGGCATTGACCCTAAACCAGATTTTCACTCTCCACGAAAAGGAGACCCTTCACAGGGAGGTTATTTCCATAGATCAGGCCCTACGGCATCTCCCGGCGATCAACCTGTCTTCCAATGGAATCTTCAGCTTTGAACATGGCGCTAAAGTAAATCTATCGGCTATCTCTGATATTCCTTTGGGGGCGGTCTCCCAATCTGTTCACCCTTATCAGAACAAAGTGAGGGTGAAGGACGACACCGGGCATCTTATGGGAATCGGCAGGTTAGATCCCTTAGCCGGGAAACTCTGCCCTCTAAGCGTTTTTAGATGAAGATAATAGAAGATATCAACCATTGTAATGAATTCGGTTCCGATTCTGTAATTACTGTGGGGGCATTCGATGGTGTTCACCTCGGCCACGCTGCTATCCTGAGGTATCTTAACAATGTATCCTCCCAGGCAGGAAGTCCAAGCGCAGTGGTCACTTTTGAACCCCACCCCCAGGAGATCGTAAATCCCCAAGGGGCTGTTTCTCTCTTGACTACTAAGGAGGAGAAACTCGAGGCCTTTGCCTCATTGGGAATTGAGACGGTCTTTGTTCTCCCCTTCACTGCTCAGTTGGCTGAATTGAGCCCAGAGGAGTTCGTCAGGGAGATATTAGTCGACAGGCTTCGGACAAAGCGATTAGTGATTGGATACAACCACACCTTTGGCAACGGCCGGTCTGGCAATGTCGAGATTCTCCAGGAGCTGGGCAACAAGTGGGGTTTTAGAGTAAATGTAGTCCCTCCTGTGATAGTGGGTGGACGACCCGTCAGCAGCACCAGGATAAGGAATCTGCTCAGCGAAGGGAATGTGTCTGAGGCAGCACAACTGCTGGGTCGCAATTATGGCTTCTGCGGTTTGGTTTATTCGGGGGAGGGTCTGGGCAGAAGGCTGGGTTTTCCCACGGCAAATCTCCGGGTGAAAAATGCCCGAAAACTCATCCCCGCGACAGGGGTTTACGCTGTTCGAGCGATGTTCTCGACCCAGCGCAGAGCGGGGGTGATGAACATCGGATACCGGCCCAGTTTTGAAGGAACTCAGCAGACTATCGAGCTTTACCTCCTGAATTTCAAAGGCGATCTTTATAATACTAAAATTAAAGTGGAATTGCTTTCTAAAATAAGAGATGAAATGAAGTTTCTAAGAAAAGAGGGCTTGACAAAACAGATAGAAGAGGATATAAAAGTGGCGGAGGAATTAACGAGCGACCGAAAGGTTCGCCCTTAAGGCAATCTTGGTAACCCAACAAAACAAGGAGATAAAACCTATGGGATTGACGAAAGAGCAGCGAACAGAGATTATCAACACTCTGGCAAAACACCCAACGGACACAGGGTCCCCGGAAGTCCAAATCGCCCTGCTGACTGAAAGAATCGCCTTGCTCACCGAGCACTTCAAGACACACAAGAAGGATACTAACTCACATCGAGGACTGTTAAAACTGGTCGGACAGCGAAAGAGACTCCTTAGCTACCTTCATCGTAAAGATGTTGAGCGCTACCGGGCATTGGTCAAAAAGCTGGGGCTCCGAGAGCGAATTATGTGAACTCCGTTAGCTGTTCACTATCTGACGAGGTGAATTCTGGGAAACCCATCGCTGCTTTTTAAGACATACAGTTTCACAGTCAATAACAAATTAAAGAGGTAAATAAACAAAATGATTAACACCGTAGAAATGAAATTAGGCGGCAGGACACTCAGCATAGAGTCGGGGAGGGTCGCTACTCAAGCAGATGGAGCGGTAATCGTCAAATACGAAGGAACTGTTATCTTAGCCTCTGTGGTAGCCTCTAAAGAGCCCATCCCTGACCGTGATTTTCTCCCTCTTACCGTGGAGTTCAGAGAGAAATACTATGCGGCAGGAAAAATCCCGGGGGGATTTTTCAAAAGGGAAGGACGTCCCCGTGATGGGGAGATCCTGGCAGCCAGAATGATTGACCGCTCCCTAAGGCCTTTGTTTGCTGATAATTACAGAAATGAGGTGCAGATAATCATTATGGTTCTCTCCTCAGATCAAGAGAACAACGCTGATGTGCCTGGGATAATTGGAGCATCGGCTGCTTTGGCTATCTCACCTATTCCATTTGGGCACATTGTAGGAGCGGTGCGTATCGGCACGCTCGATGAACGCCTGATAGTGAATCCCAGCTTTTCCCAGACAGACGAGGGAGAGATGGACCTAGTGGTCTCGGCTACCTCTGACGCAGTTGTCCAGATGGAGGGTAGCACCAAAGAAATCACCGATCAGCAAATAGTGGAGGCTATCTCTTTGGCTCAGGAACAGATCCAAGAGATATGTCAGCTTCAAGAACAACTCAAACAGCTTTGCGGTAAACCTAAGCTTGAAATGCCAGAGTTGTCAGAAGACCCTGAACTGGAAAGATCGGTTCGAGAGCAGTTTGCCACCAAGATCGACCAGGCCAACCGCATTGCGGAAAAAACGGAGCGAAACAGCGCCCTTGACCAGATCGTCGCGGAAGCAGTTGCTGCCTTCTCGGAAAAATACCCAGAGAGCGAAGGGTTGATCAAAACTGAGATTGCGAAGATCCAGAAAGAACAAATGCGGCGGATGGTCTGTGAGGAAAACAGGCGCATTGATGGCCGAGGCCTGGAAGATATCAGACCTATTAGCTGTGAAGTAGGGATTTTGCCCCGTACTCACGGCTCTGCA
>DAOVPH010000176.1 GCA_030629295.1 Candidatus Latescibacterota bacterium
GCTGAGGAGGGTAATTGACGAGGTCCTGACGGAAAACCCGCAGCAAAGAGAACAATATCTGGCAGGAAAGAAGCAGCTTTTGGGCTTTTTTGTGGGCCAGGTGATGAAGAAGACCCAGGGTAAGGCCAATCCGAAACTGGCCAATGAGATTCTGCAGGAAACGTTGTTGCCAACGGAAATCATTTAACTAAGAAGATGTTACTGCTCAGGTAAGATCATCAAGAACACAAATCAATGGAACAGATGGATTTATCCGCTAACTAAGGGGTGCTCCGACAAAAAATCGAAGAGAGAAGTGATAGTTATGTCACAAACAATTTCACTTCCGGACAAATATACACGGGCTTTAGCCCCTTTGGGCGATCTGAAAGAAACTGTAGATAAAGCCCTCCAGCGTTATCTTGTCGAACAGATTACCTCCAAGATCGCAGAACTGCAGGCTAAAGACAAGGCCTGGAGGGAAAAATACGGCTGTGATTATGAGACCTTCCTTGCTCGAACGGCTGAGGATGAGACGTTTGTAGAACATATCCAGCGGGACATCTGTAAAACCTGGGAGCTGGACTTAGCCCAGTGGGAATTTTGCCGTAAGGGGATACAGGATTGGTATCAACATCTGCAGGAGACCTTGCTGAGTGTGGAGTAGAAAACTTTTGCCACGAAGACACAGAGGAAACATTTGTTATTTAATCTTGGTGGCTGGGGATCTTTATGGTTGGCTCCCCATTACATCTGGATCACAAGAGTAGATTGGAGTTGACTGACGAGATGACGGTGAAAAGGTTGGTCTCTTGGGTACGCGATAATCTACCAATGTCTGAATGAGGAAATATGAAAACTACTGGGAACGGAAAAGTCGAAACAGGTAAGGCAGCAGCCGGTAGGGTTTACCTCCAGCAAGTCGTTTTCAGCTTGAATTGGTTAATGAGATCTGTTAGAAAAATTGGCCAAAAAACACTATGTTAGACGAAAAAGTCTTGAGACAGAGGGTAACAGAATATCTGGGCTCCCGGATTTCGCAAGCCAAAACCTCCATCTGGGGAAATATCTGTTTAGTTTACCTCTTCGGTTCCAGGGTAACAGGGCGTGGTTGGAAGAGGGAAAAGGATTTGGACCTTGGGGTTTATTTTGAGCCGCATAAGAAGTTTGCTCTTGAAGATGGCGAGCTGATCAGCGAGGAATTGGAAAAAGAACTTGGGATCAAGGTAGATGTGGTTCCCCTCAATCTTGCTCCACCCCTTGTGCGCTACGAAGTGCTCAAGAACAGGACACTGCTTTACTGCGCGGATGAGCAGAAGCGAGTAGACTTTGAAGTCCGTTCCCTGCTGGAATTCTATGAGCTTGAACCAATGAGACGGCGGCTTGCCTCCGAGATGAAACGTATGATCAGGGAAGGAAAATTCTGATGGAGAATGAAAATATCGCGGAGTTACTCAAGACTCTGAAGGAAAGCTTGGATATGCTTCGGGAATGTCAGAAGGTGAAATTGGAGAAGTACAAAGGGGACAGGAAGACTCAGGACATCGTTTACCAGAAATTACAGAACAAACTGAATAACTTTGTGACATTTAGCCAATATGTTGAAAACTACCTGTAAGTATATTTAGATACGTACGGTATGAACTACACTTGGAAGTTTATCGCCTCGACATTATGGTCAGCGGACATTCTGGAAAACCAGGATGTTTACTTTGCAAATCCTTGAGACGAGGAGGAGGAATGAGTATAAAGACACAAAAAACAAATGCTATACTTGCGCTGTTTTTCGCAAGCTGGTTTCTGACAGCCATCCCCGTCAGTGCTGCCAACCCTTATGTGGGCACAACGGGCTTTAGCTTCCTGAAGATAGACGCTGCTGCTCGGTCTGCTGCCTTGGGCGGTGCCTTCGTTGCCGCCCAGGGGGATGTCAACTCTATGGGGGTCAACCCGGCCGGACTGGCTACTATTACAGGCTCAGCCGGCACAGCCACCTACACCGACTATCTGTTGGACACTCAGCTCGGATTTGTGGGCTTCGGGAGGGCACTAAACAGAAAAACCGCCTGGGGTGTGGGAATCCGTTATATCTCCTACGGTGATTTTCAGGAAACCAGCAGCGATAATCCCACCGGAAAGGGACTGCCCAATTTTGGAGCCAACGACTGGGCCCTACAGTTCTCTCTGGGCCGAGCGCTGTCGAAGAATCTCTTCGTAGGAGGAACGCTGAAGGGTATTTATTCAAAGATAGAGACCTACTCCTCAGACGGCTATGCTGCTAACTTAGGGGTACTTTTCAAAGCGCCTGTTGTCGATTTGTCGGTGGGCGCCTCTGCCCTTAATATAGGCTTCGTCCGCAGCGGATACTCCTCAGGGACTAAAGAAGCACTTCCGGTGAATTTCAAATTGGGACTCGCCTATCGGCTGGCACACTTGCCATTCTTGCTCCTCGGAGATATAAATTTGCCTAATGATAACGACCCTTACTTCTCTGTAGGGGGGGAATTCACTGTAGCCAAGATAATGTTTCTCAGAGCCGGGTATAAATCTTTATACGATGAGCCAAACGGGTTGGGAAAACAGGCGGGACTCTCATTTGGCACAGGGTTTCTCTGGAGAGATTATCAGATAGACTACGCCTACAGTTCATTGGCCGAGCTGGGTAAAGTTCATCGAATCTCGCTTACCGGCAAATTCTGAATAAAAAGGATTGGTTGCTTCTTAAATCTCTGTTGTCTGGAAGGTTAGGAATGTGGACCCTTGTGAAAAACGCTAAGAGTGTATTCGCTTCCTGTTGTTCCTTTTAATCAAATCTGGGATTCACCCGCCAGCAGCCCACGAATTTATTCGTGGGTCTAGAAGAGCGTGTTAATAAAACTATTAACCGTTTCAACGGTTTAATGATTTGTACCGACCGATTTCACGTTGGTCGCTACTTGGTGCCAGAAATTGAACAGGGATAATAATCGAGATAACTTCACCAGGATCAGACGACTAAGATAATTGCACAAAAATCACTGTCAGATATTGAACAGTTCCAACAATGGAGATAACTATCTTCAATCCAGAGAAATAGGAGAATTACGAAGAAAAGACTATCAGATATTGAACACAATTGTTCTATACGCATTTTAAGACAGGCTTTAGACTAAAAGAAGTATTTCCACAACTGAACTGTTACTTGCCACTTAGAGATACACTGAGTGGCCTTTTTGTTATCTGGCACAAAAGTTGCCTCTTTTCACGGCATACAGACGAACAGCGAGGAATTTCGTCCCGGCATGGTTCAATTCTGTTGATAAGATAATTTGGCAAGGCTAAGTTTGATTGAGCCACAAAGACACAAATATTGGATGCTATCCGGGGTCTTGGTGTCTTTGTGGCTAATTATTTCCCTGTCGAAATGAAAAGACCTGCCCTGATCACCGGTCTCTTTTTCATCCTGGGGATATTGACTGCCCATTTCGTCGATATCCCCGTTTTTTATCTATTCCTTACCACCAGTACAC
>DAOVPH010000163.1 GCA_030629295.1 Candidatus Latescibacterota bacterium
AAGAGAGGTAAACCTCGATGCAAAATAAAGGATTCTGTCTGTTCTGTCAAGGGTAATGTTGCCTCCCGGATGTTCTCCTGTACTACACCCCCGCGAAACCTTTTTTGACAGGGTTTTTGTTTTAGAATCCGTGAAATCCGCGTAATCCGCGGTTGCTTTCTTGGGTTGCAGCTTGCTGCGCTGTGAATTCCCTGTGCATTTGGACAGAGAGGGGAAGTGTTCCTGAGTTAACGGCAGCTTGACTTTCGAGGAAAAAGAGGTATATTTATCATTGATCTTGCCAATGTGAAATGCGCCACTTAGAAATGACAGCGAAAAAAAATTGACCACGAATTTACACGAATGCTCACGAATATCTTTGAACTATGTCGATAAATTTGTGTTGATTCGTGTTCATTCGTGGTTAGAAATGATTTGAGGAATTGTATATATGCAGAGGCGAAACCTCATTCTTTCAGCGCTCTCCGGGGCACTGCTGGCTCTGGCCTTTCCGCCGTTGGGGCTCGGATTTATAGCTTATGTCGGGCTTGGTCCCTTCTTCTTACTATTTCCCCAGAGTGACCACAAAGGTGCCCTTCTCTACGGATTTGTCACTGGCCTGGTCTTCAACGTCGGCACAGTCTACTGGATCTGTTGGCCTACCCTTGCTGGGGGGGTGTTCTCGGTCTTTTTCCTCTCCCTATTTTTTATGCTGTTTGCCCTACTGCTCAATTTGGTCACCCGAGCCTGGGGCAGAAAAGGTCTTCTTTTAGCCCCTTTTCTGTGGACAGCTATTGAATACCTTCGTTCTTTCGGACAGCTCGCTTTCCCCTGGACTCTCCTGGGCAACACCCAGACGGAATATACTCCGCTGATTCAGTTTGCCTCAATAACCGGCGTCTACGGAGTTTCCTTCTGGGTGGTAGCCATCAACATCTGTCTTTACAGTCTATTCCGGCAGATCGGTCTCAAAAAGGCCAGGGTAGGGAGGAGGCTTTTTTCCATTTTGGTTGTGCTAATTTTGTTGTTCGTTTTGCCCTATGTTTATGGCAGACGGGTGATTCCCAAGGAGCGATTGAAGGGGGAGGTTGAGGTGGCGATAATTCAGCCCAGCATTTCCATTGACATCAAATGGGGGCCAGAGGGACTTACCATCAGTTTCGCTACCTTAGAGCAGCAGACACTCAGGGCCTGTCCCCATAGACCCGACTTGATTATCTGGCCAGAGACGGCAACGCCCTGCTATCTTGTGCGTCAGGGGAAATATCGAAGAAGGCTTCACAGCTTCTGTGACTCGGTTAAAACTCCCATCTTCACCGGTTCGCCGCATTATGACTTCCAGACGAGAAGATTCTATAATTCTGCCTTCCTGTTTATGCCGGGAGAAAGGGGGGTGCAAAGCTACGACAAGATCCACCTTGTTCCTGGAAGCGAGCGAGTGCCGTTTTCGGACACCTTTCGATTTCTAAAGAAGATCGCCCTCAGGGCTGGTGACTTCTCAATAGGCAAACGCTTTACGGTCTTTCAGCACCCCAAGGGGAGGTTTTCGGTGCTGATCTGTTTTGAGTCAATATTTCCTGAGCTGACCAGGCAATTTGTCCTTCGGGGCGCGGAGTTCTTAGTGAACATCACCAACGATGCCTGGTTTGGCAGGACCTCTGGTCCCTACCAGCACGCTCAGATTGCTGTGTTTCGAGCCATCGAGAACCGGATTGCCATCGCCCGCTGTGCCAACACGGGAGTGTCAATGCTTATTGATCCCTACGGGAGGATCTCCGGGGCGACCCCGATCTTTACCCCCAGAATTCTGGTGGACACTTTGCCGTTGAGAAGGGGGGAGACTTTCTTCACCCGCTATGGAAATCTATTCGCCAAGTTGTGTGTGGCGGTATTGGGGATGGCTTTGGTCTGGATAATGGTGGGGATAGTAAAGAGACTGAAGAATGAGAGTTTCTAGTGGCAGAAGATAAAATCGGAGGGGAAGATAATTCAAAGATGGCCCTTAACCGGTAGGTGAAGGCAATAGACTCTGAAGGAAGCTTGTTAACGAACGGTGAGATTTCTTTCTTGACAAAAAGTTGAACTTCTTATATCTTTGCTTTATCTACAGTAGGTTTCTATCGTATGAATTGTCTCTTTTATTGACCAATTTGAGTTATCTGCTATCAAGATATTAGCTGGTGAAAAAGCGAGCCAGTGTGAGGAGCCAAACAAAAATATGACCAAAGAGGAACTCAAAGCACTCATCGAAGAAGGCGAGGGACAACTGGTTGAGTTCAAGGCCTTTCGGGGTGGGGTAAGCCCTTCCAAGATTGCAGAGACGATCGTGGCTTTTGCCAATGCCGATGGAGGAACGATTCTTCTCGGGATTGACGACGACGGGGCCATAACTGGCTTTCGGGCAACCAGCGGGAATAGGGACAAGTTGATGAATGCAGCCAGGGAATGTTGCAGCCCTGAAGTTCCGATAAAGCTTGAATTTCTGGGGAAAGCCAACAGGACAGTGGGAATCCTCTCTATTCCCTCAAGTCATAAACTTCACAGTCATGTCGATGGTCGCGTTTTGCTAAGGGTGGGGACGCAGGACAAAAGGTTGCTTGGGGGCCAGATCCTTCAACTGTCTTCCTCAAAGAGCATGATTTCTCACGAAGAGGAACTGGTGAGGAATGCCAGCCTCGATGATTTTGATGACGACGTCATAGATGAATACATCGCCAGGAGGGAGGAGCGCCTTCATCAGAAGCTTCATCTCACCAAGGTTGAACTTCTAAGGGGTTTGGGGTTAGTGATTTCCGAAGAGGAGCGTTATGTCCCTACGGTTGCAGGAGTTCTCCTATTTGGCAAGGATCCCGGGCGATTCCTCGTTCAAAGTGGGATCACTTTTGTCCGTTTTGCGGGCACTGAGCCGGGAACCGGACCGGGCAATCTGCCCGGCTACATGAGGCGTGAAGACATCAACGGTCCTTTGACCAGGACGGTGGAGAGGGTCTGGGAGATCGTTTGGGAGGAAATGCGAAAGGGCGGAGTGATCAAGGGATTGGTTCGTGAGGAGGTGCTGGAGTATCCGGAGTTTCCGGTGAGAGAGGCCCTCATCAATGCCGTTGCCCATCGGGATTACCGGATTGCTGGCTTGAGGATCGAAGTGAGGATGTTTGATGACCGATTGGAGGTGATGAGCCCTGGGAGTCTCCCCGGTCACATAACCGTTGAGAATATCGTCACTGAGCATTTTTCCCGCAATCCCCAGATGGTTAAGGTGTTATTCCACTGGCATTATATTGAGGAGCTGGGCATTGGCATTGACAGGATGATCAGAGAGATGGTGGAGAAGGGAGGTGGAGAGCCGAAGTTTGTGGATACGGGGCATACATTTACGGTTATCCTGCCCAGTGCATTGTCCAGAGTAGAGAGGATAGGATTTGAGAGAGAGGAGTGGGCAAAGGGGTTGACGGAAAGACAACGGAGAGCAGTAGAGTTTTTGATCAACAAGGGGAAAATCACAAATAGGGAGTATCAGCAGCTTTGTAAGGTGAGTGAAGTAACGGCGCTCAGAGACCTAAATGCCTTGATAGAAATAGGTATCTTTAAAAAAGTGGGAGTGACAGGCAGAGGGATATATTATGTATTAGATGAAGCGTTCATGAAGGGTTCATGAAGGGTTTATGAAGGGTTTATGAAACGCTTATGGAACGTTTATGAAACCCAACAGCCTTATCCCTATCTCATATTGTGGGAACGACTAAGAGGTGTTTGGAGGGCGCTCTTATTAAACAGTTTCAGGACTTAGGAGTGTTGTTCATCAACAATGCGGTCTTGAATTGGATCGATATTTTGGGATTTCCAGAGGTGTGCTAAAAATGCCTTCAAAACCTCCCTGATCTTG
>DAOVPH010000073.1 GCA_030629295.1 Candidatus Latescibacterota bacterium
GAAGATATTGACGGTTTCTAAGGCGAAAGCCAGTCCGTTCTGGTCGACGTGAAGGCCTTCCGCCCTCAACTGCCCAAGCTGAGCCAAGCCTTCTGCCAGCCCCTGGTGGGTTCTCACCACACTGGCAGCCCCAGAGAGTATCTGTTGAACCCTCCCTCTCACCTCAGCGGCCGGCAGCCCTCGGGTGGGATCTAAAAGCTGTTCGACTTTATCTCCTTGTTGGTTAACCAAAACTTGGGGAACATCACAGAGACCGATGGTTTCTGCTTCCCCTGCCGCCTGTTCGCCGGCGATTCTCCCAAACACCTGGGAGTCCATCAGGGCATTGCCTCCGGGACGGTTGGCGCCGTGCTGCCCGCCGGCACACTCCCCAGCCGCATAGAGTGCTGCCAAGCTTGTCCGGGCCTGAGGAGATATCTTTATCCCGCCCTGGAAGTGCTGAATCGCCGGAGCCAACTCCACCCTATCCTCTCTGGCTAAGTCCACCCCGTGCTCTTTTAACCATTCAACCGAGGCAGGATTTATCTCCTTTAGCCGATCAAAAGGGGATTTCCCCCTGTCCTGAAGAGAAATCTTAGTCTTGACTTCTGTTTCATATCTCTGCCGATTTGCACCGCTTAGAGAATCAAAATTAAATCCGGACGGGTTTTGGCTGTAATCGAGATAGACGGTATGCCCGGAGTTTATCTCTTTGAACACTGCGATATCTATCAGACTGGAGGGGTGTTCGTTGGAGACTGGCCAACTGGCGCCCTTTTCAAAGACAACACTGTAAATCTCCTCAGAGAAGGTGCCTGGGGGGAAGTATTCGGCCAAGAATTCCTCCCCACTTTCATTGACGAAGCGGGGTAGGGCGCGCATCATACTGCCGGAGCAAGCCAGTTGGGTCTTAACCGAAGAGAGGCCTATTTGAATGAATTCCATATTCACCAACCCTGCTCCCGCCCGGTAAGCGGCTGCACAGCCGTCGCCGGTCATCCCAGGGGGATAGACGTTCACCCGAAAGGCACCGCCGGCACCGCCGGTTGCCAACACAACCGTCTTAGTCTGGAAAAGGCAAACTCCGCGGTCTTTCGAAGATTCTGCCGTCTCAGTGTCAAGTCCAAATGCGCCAATCACCCGCCCGCCATCCTCAGAGGTTATCAATTCGGTGAGCATCAGGTGATCGAGTATCTCTACATCCATAGTCTTGATCTTTCTGACCAGGGCCTCCTCGATGTGGTTTGCGGTTCTGGGGCCGGTATAGCAGGCGCGGGCATATTCGGAACCGTCGGTGACGAACTGGTCGGCTCTGTCGTCGGAATGCTTTACAAAGGGCACTCCCAGTTTATCCAAGTATTCAAAGGCAGCGCCTGAGTTTTGAGCCAGGATCACTGCCAGGTCCCAGTCCGAGACACAGCCGCCAATGCGATAGATATCCTCGGCATGGTACCTCCAATTGTCGGACGTCCCCGGTTCAGTGTAGCGGAGAGTAGCATGGAAAGCCATTCTGTCCGAACAGGCGATGGCCGTCACCCCGCTTTTGCCGAACTCACCTTTAGTGATCAGCATCACCTTGGCTTTGGGATTAGTTTCTTTAGCTGCAATAGCTGCTCTGATGGCTGCTCCCCCACCACCTACTACTAACACATCGCATTGATATCTGCGCATTTTCATCTCCAATGGGACATAATTTCGATCCAGATCTGGAAAACACCGAACGAACACCGAAACAACCGAAAAATCACGACATTAGATTCAAATGCTGCTTAATCAATATCCCGTGCCTTTCGGTGTTTTTCAGTGTTCGATTTTCCGGATTCGTGTTCAAAGATTGTCTGAAAACTTACGGCCTCAGAACTGCCTTGATTGCTTCTTTGCGCTCCATGGTCTCCATCGCCTGGGTGGCGTCTTTAAGGTCAAACTTGTGGGTGACCAACCTGTCGAAGGGGTACCTGCCCGAGAGAACGAGTCTAACCGCCTGGTAGAGGTGCCGGGTATCGCTGACCCACACCCCTTGAATCCTCAGGTTTTTCACTGCTACATCCTCATAGAAGGATATGGGCACCTGGCCAATGGGCACCGCCACCCCGGGCAGGGCGTAGGTTCCACCCTTAGCTGCCAGACGTACTCCCTCTGCCAGAGCCCGGGGGGAACCGGTGGTATCGATCACTACATCGGCGCCGTGCCCTCCTGTATGGTCCATCACAAATTGGTGGCGTTCCTCCACCGTAGTATCACTCACATTCAGAGTATGGGTAGCCCCGAAATCCTCTGCCAGCTTAAGTCTCTTCTCATCTCCCTGGGCACCAATCACTACGGTGATGCCTGCCCCGCTGTCTAAGGCAAAGGCTAAGGCAAACAGTCCCACCGGGCCAGGTCCTTGAATAACCACTGAATCACCCTCGGTTATCCCACACAACTGGTGGGTATGGGCCGAAGTGGCCCCAGAGCAAGACGCAGCCACTAAGATCTCCGGGGCAACCTCCTCAGTGATCTTCAGCACCTTTGTATCTTCAAACAGCACTAAGTATTCAGCGTAGCATCCCCGAAAATGGGGGGCATCCTTACAGGAGATATTGATGCCGTAAACCTTCCGGTTCACACACAGGGAGGGCTCTTTCTTCACCGCACAGTAGTAACAACTGTTACAGGTCACCCCTCTGTCCCAAATAACCAAATCACCTGGCCCCAACGGCTGACCGTAGATATCCCTCTTGTCCCCGTCCACTTCTACCACCCTGCCCACACCTTCGTGTCCCAGGATGAGGGGCAGGGGGGTACGAGGGTCTTTGCCTCGCCACATATGAACATCTGAGCCACAGACTCCCGATGCCTCCAGTTTTACTAATATCTCACCTCTGCCGAGTCTGGGCAGTGGATATTCGATCTCCACCAGAGGTTTGTTGAACTCCTCCAGAACCATTGCCTTAGGCATACTATTCTCCTTCTATATCTCGACTGCGGTTCGATACATAGTAAGTATATTTTGTATGGACACATCTGGTTGGAGATTATGTGCCGGCGCCAGAATGAAACTACCTCCCTTTCCCAGGGTTTGAATGCGAGCTTTTACCTCACTCTTTACCTCCTCGGGGGTACCGAAGGGAAGGGTATGCTGGACATCTATCGAGCCGTGGAAGCAGAGGTCTTTGCCGAACTCTCTTTTCAACTCTTCCGGAACCATACCCCGAGCGTGAGTCTGGATGGGATTGAGGATATCCAGCCCGATGTCGATTAAATCTGGAATTAGCTCTCGCACGCTGCCGCAGGAATGGAGCATAACTCTAAGCCCGTAGCGTTTGCCCAGGGCAATCAGTTCCTTAAGAGCGGGTTTAAAAAATCTCCGAAACATCTCCGGACTTATCAGAGGACCGTTCTCTGAACCAAAGTCGTCCCCCAGCATAAATATGTCTATGCCCTCGGCGCTGCATTCGAAGATCCGCTGGTTGTGCTCTAAGTGAAACTCCAGCAGCTTGTGCACTAAGGCATCCACCAACTTGGGGTTCAAAGCCAAGTCCATCAACAGCCTGTCCATACCCCGCAGGTACATCGCCAGCTTAAACACGCTGGCACGGGTGGCCAACCGATCGCCGGTGCAGACGACACCAAAATCCCTGTATTCCTCACATTGTTCGACAACCGAGTGGTAATCGAACTTCTCTACATCTGGCCAAGGGTGTTGTTCGATGTCGCCGGGAGTTTCCGCCTGGGCCAACGGGGATCGGACAACCTCCAGATAACTTCCCTTGCCCCAATCTATTTCTTTCCTCTGAACGCTCCAGATATCAACAAAGGTCCCCTCGGGAAGTTTTTTATGGAGACTGCCGTCCGGCTGCTCTATGTAGTCATCGCCGGCATACCGGGGCTTCACATACCTCAGGTCTATCTCCAGACCCTGCAAGAGTTCTTCCTGGCTGTTTAACCCCAGGGTCTTCATAGCGCTGGTGACAGTCTCCGGAACCGCCCACCAGTCCAGTGGCACCCTATCGGGCTCCCTGTGAGCCAATGCGGTCAGAACCCTCTGTTTAGGATTAGTCATTTCTCCCTTTCTTTTTTTGAGAGTAAACGGACAAAATCTATACAACCCACCAGGCTGGCAGAAAACTTCTGCTACCTTCTGGGATGAACTTTCCACTATGTACCACATACCCGCGCTCCACACTGTACCGCTGCATAAACGAGCCCAGCGCTCGCGAAGGCCTTCCTCTCCACTTTGCCTCTACGGGAAACAACCTGGTGCCTCGCTCCAAGACAAAATCCACCTCGGCTCCGTTCTGCGTCCTCCAGAAGTGCAGCCGATCCAAATCTCCCTTGCGTTTCACAAGACCTATATACACCAAATTCTCCAACAGTCGCCCTATATCTCCCCTCAACTCCGATTGCGTCAGATCCCGGAGGAGATAGTTGCGAATCCCGTTGTCCAGAAAGTACACCTTGGGCGACTTGGTTACTTCCTTCTTTGGGTTGGTGAAATATGGAGGAAGTAGCGAAAGGATGAATGTACTCTCCAAAATCGAGATATACCTTGATACCGTCTGGCGAGTGATACCCACTGCATTGCCAATATTAGAGATGTTCAAGAGATTCCCTATTTGAGCCGCAAGTACACTGAGCAGCCGATTGAACTTGGAAATATCCTCTAACTGAAAAAGGCTGCTCACATCCCGGTAAACGTAGGTGCTTACAATTTCTCCTAAAAACTTGGCCTTTCTCTCCACATCATCCTCTAACACCACCCGAGGATAACCACCGAATACAAGAAACTCCAGAAGATAGCGACGATAGTCCCGGTGATAAAACCATCCCTCATCAGTTGTAGCTGCGAAAGCATCCTCAGGCAGAAGGGCCGATAGTCGATCCTCCTCTTTGAAGACAAGCACCTCACGAAAGTCCAAAGGATATAAATGAAACACGATCTTTCGCCCCACCAGCGAATCCCGGAACTTCATCTTAATACTTAGCGCCGAAGATCCCGTAACAATCAATTTCACCTCATCGCTGTGGTGGTCTACCATTAGTTTGATGAACTTGGATGGATCCCGAAGATACTGGATCTCATCGAGCAAGACAATATTGCGTCGACTGCGATCTGCCCCTTCTGCCCTGAGGAATTGCAGGAAATCATCCACACCCGCATCCAGCACCTCTAAGATCCGTGGCTCTTCTAAATCATAGTAAAACGTTGAGGCTTGCGACTTCAGATCGTCCACCAGCAACTTCAACAGCGATGTTTTCCCCACCTGCCGGGACCCGAGGATAACCAGGGCTTCTTTATCGTCCATATATCTCAGAATATCTCGTCGAATTCGTCGGTCATAAAGCATAATACCACTCCTGCCTTTTCGGTTGCCTGTGTAGGGGAATATACAAATAACACGGTTATTTGTCAAGTATATTTTATGAATAACCTGACAATGGTGAACAGCAACCGGCGAGTTCGAGTGGAGAAGGAAGCCTTCCACCTGACCCTCTCCTCCCTCTAACTTGCTTCGAGGTTAGTCGATCCTTCTACGGGGATCTCAGAAACATTATACGACAGCAAGTGCGACCAGCCCCTGTGGATTTTTGAGCAAGCTCAAATTGCTCAAAATATTTACCTCCTGTATGCGTGTGTATCCGCTTCCTCAGTGGTAAAATGTTGTCTCGGGTTCTGGCAGAGCCATCTCAGGGGAATGAGGGGAAAGTGAGAAGTGAGCCTCCCTTTTTCTCTCCTTCGCCCTCTCTCTCACTCTCCCCTTCCATCCCTCCCCGGCAGGGGATAAACCCCAAGCTACTGAAGACTCCTACCCAAGATATTTTGTGGGCGAAGAAAAGTCAAGCGGGAACTGAACTCTTCAATCACAACAATGGCTCAAGTATCTTCTTGGCCTTCAAAATGTCCGCCTGTTGCTGCGATCCGGTGATCTCCCGTTCGATGGTTACCGGACCGGTAAAGCCTTTCTCTTTGAGCCTGGGGATGAGGAGCCGGAGATTCACCCTGCCCTCTCCGAGAGGGACCTCGTGACCCAGTGCTTCGTCCCTATTGGGCCAGAGCCCGTCCTTGGCGTGGAAACCCCGGACATACTCTCCGAAGATTTCCGCCGCGTCTAAGGGGTTGGCCATGCCGTAGAGGATGAGGTTGGCTGGGTCAAGGTTGATGCCCAGATTCCCTGTACCCACATCCGAAATCGTCCGCTTGAGCGTGGACGGCAGCTCCTGTCCGGTCTCGAAGCAAAAGACCTGGCCGTTTCCTGCACAGTAGTCGGCGTACTCTTTCATCGCCTCGATAAAACCCTTGTAGACTGGATCCTCTGGGTCATCTGGAATAAAACCCACATGGGAAGTAATGTTTCTCACGCCCATTTCCTTTACCATATCAGAGAAGCGCTTGGCTAGCTTTAGACGCTTTTGCCGGTATTTCTCCGGCACAAATCCCATAGTCGAGGGACCGTCCTTTAGGTTGAACACCTGTCCCTCAAAGAGCAGGAAGAAAGAGCTGATCTCAACCTGTGCCTGATCGGCTGCCTTGCAGATTTTCTGCGGATCGAACCGGTCCACCATCTGCTCTGCCGTGCAACTGAGTTGACAGGTGAAAATTCCCACCTCAGCCACGCGCTCAAAGGCCTCCTTGGGTTCGTCAGAGACACTAACGATGAGTCCGAGTTTTAGCATGTTCTGTCTCCTCTGTTTTCGTCACTTGACAGATTTTCGTATTCCTGCCGCCGGGGTATTGTAAACGAATTCATCCATTTTCCTCCCCCAGAAATCTCCTCAAATATGCCAGCTCGTGTTCTGCCGCAGCCCAGGGCTCCTGGCCAAACCACTCCACCGAGAGGAAACGGTCGTAATCGGTGCTCTTCAGGACTTCAAGAAAGGACGGGTAGTTCATGTCACCTTCCTCGAAATAGACAATTTTGTTGCCTTCGGGGTGGCGGATCATGTTCTTGGCGTGGATATGCACCGTATAGGGATAAAGTGTGTGCAGTGCCTTGATGGGATCAGCCTCTCCCTCGTTGAACAGATGCCAGATGTCCAGCAACACCTGCAAGCCTGGGGAGTTCACCCGACCAATCAATTCCAATGTGGTCTGCACCGTGTCCATAAGCTGCTGGGGATGGGTCTCGATGGCAAAAGCAATCCCCTTTGCATATGCGGCAGCAGAGATCTCTTTGAGCGCCGACACGCACTGGTTCCACTGGGACTCGGTCGCCTCTGCAGAGCCTACATTGCTCACAAAGGCACGAATCAACGAAGCCCCCAACATCTCCGCATAGCCAATACAGCGGTAGGCTTTGTCAATACTCTCTTTCCGTTCCTCCGCTGTGCCGATGAAATTGAAGGCAGGTGAGATGATCGGCATTTCCAGCCCTTGGGAATGAACGAAATCCCGCAGGGATTCAAGCTCGCCTTTCCGCTTTAAGTAGTTTTCTAAATGGTCGATGACGATCTCGGTGCCGTCATAGCCGAGCTGTGCTGTTTGCTTAACAACCTGTTCAATGGGCTGTTCACGAAATCGAATTGAACAAAGACTGATTTTCACCATAACGCCCTTTCAGATTCAAATTAGCCACCTCCAGCGGAGCCTTTTTTTAGACAGGATTAGCAGGATTCACGAAATCATCTGAGTCCTATCTGAAAAAAATGGCTGATGTAAGACGGCTTTTCTCAGAACTCTATCGCCAGTCCGCCTATCGGGAACACCTTGAACTGGAGGACTTTCTCTCTCTTGCCGTTCTCTTTGTACTGATAGCCCCAGATGTTGTCCCGATTGTACACGTTCTGAAGGTCAAAATAGGTTACCATATTCCACCCACCGAACATAAACCGCCGGTCCAACCGAAGGTCCAACCGGTGGTACA
>DAOVPH010000203.1 GCA_030629295.1 Candidatus Latescibacterota bacterium
AAAACACCTCCAGGGTGACTACCCCGCAGTAATTATTCTGTTCCAAATAGTTAAAGAATTCCTTCAACAGGGGGATCATTTCCCGGTTCAGACCCTGGTGGTCTTTTCCGTTCTTCACTCCGTGAAGATGGATGATCCGCAGCTTTTTGAAGCAGCGCCAGAGGTATGGCATCACCTCCAGCTCAAATTGAAATAGATGGCCGATATCTAAGCAAATTCCGAACGGAGAATCCAAAAGAGAGGGAAGCAGGTAGTCAAACAGAAAATTCACATTCTCCACGCATAGTGTGGCGGGTTCGTCAACAAGGGGCTTGAGAATATAAAGTCCCTCTAATACTCTATCTATCCACTGTTTGACCTGATCCTTGTCCGCGCTACTTAATTGTTCAAAGGGAAAACGGCTATCCTTTAGGTGATGCAAGGGAGATGTTTTGCTCTCAGCAGTGGGCGTCCATCGATCGGGGTGAAGGATATATCCCCAGGGGTTCAGAGGTCTGGTAAGCTCAATAATGCTTTTGGTCTTATCTATGCCTTTATTCCTCAGAGATATATCCCAATCTCCTATGGACATATCCAACGGTAAATGAACTGTGAAGGTGAGGTTTTCGTTCTCCGCCAAGTGTTTCATCTGGTTGACATCTTCTGGGGTGGGCAAATTAGAAGCATCGTTGTATTCAAAAAAGACTAATTCTATATCTCGCACCCTTCCAGCCAATTTTTTTACATTGGGTAGAACAGGGGCGGGGTAAATATAAGAAGTCGTTCCCAGACGGTATTGTCTGAGCTGTTTTTCAGGGTTCGATTTCAACATTTAGCAGTTCTGTTGAGTGAGTGTCTGTTAGCCTTCAATATATCTTCCGGTACCAGGCAAATAAGCGGTTTTGACACAACAGGATTTGTTTTCACCACCACAGGGGTTTCGTAAACCTCTTCGATCACAGGGTAACTGAGAATCTCCTCCGGGGTACCGATTGAGTGGATTTTTCCTTCTTTCAACAGAATCAGAGTATCGCAGTATAGGCTTGCCAGATTCAAATCGTGAAGGACTACGATTATAGTAAGGCCGTTTTCGTGGTTTAGTTTTTTTACCAAATCGAGAATCTTGACCTGATGGCCGATATCCAGATGAGCGGTAGGTTCATCTAACAGAAGCAATCGGGGTTCTTGAGCAAGGGCACGAGCGATGGTCGCCAGTTGTCTCTCGCCCCCGCTCAGCTCTGAGAGGGACCGCTCCCTGAGTTGGAGAACGCCGGCTAAGGCCATTGCCTGTTTAGCAGCCTGCTCATCACCTTCGGTCTCCAAGAATTGGAACTGCCTGCGGTGGGGAATTCTTCCCAAAAGCACGAATTCCTCTACCGTCATATTGACCCCTGCGATAGAGAACTGAGGGACAAAGGCCACCTTTTGGGCAAGCTCTTTAAACCCCATTTGACTGATTTCTTTTCCGTCAAAAACTATCCTGCCTTTTTGGGATTTGAGCACCTTGGTTATGGCTTTAAGCAAAGTGGTTTTCCCCGATCCATTGGGGCCGATTACGCCCAGAAGCTCTCCATCTCTTATTTCAAAGCTGATATCCTGCAGGAGAAATTTTGAATCGTAACCGCAGGTCAGTGCTTCTACCTTAAGCACTATTCACCTCCTAAGGGAATAAGCTGGTGTCTGGTCAGAGCATATACAAAAAGAGCCCCCCCGATTATCCCCGTAACCACACCTACCGGTAGTTCCATAGGAGCGATAATCGTTCTGGCTAAGGTATCGCAAAGAATAAGAAAAGCCGCTCCAGAGAGATAGGAGGCGATGAGCAGAATCCTGTGGTCTGCTCCCACAAGCATACGCATAAGGTGGGGGACTACCAGACCTACGAATCCAATTATGCCCGCCACCGACACACTGCAGCCAGTGAGTAAAGATGCCAGGATAAAAAGCAATCTTTTTGATCTTTCTGTATTTACACCGAGATGGAGTGCCTCCTCTTCTCCTAAGGAAAAAGCGTTGAGGTCTATGGAGAAAAGGTAGGAAATAATCAATCCAGAGAGAGAAATCGCCAGGGCTATTTTTATAAGAAACCATTGGGGTGTTTCCAGAGAACCCATTGTCCAGAAGATGATGCCGTGGAGGTCCTCGGTGCGGGAGACGGCCATAGTGAGCATAATCAAAGAGGAGCAGATAAAGCTTATCATCACTCCGGTAAGCAGAAGTCCCTGGATTTTCAATATGCCTTTCCTCAGGCTCAGAATGTAAACGGCAAAGATGACTGTGATTGCCCCCAGGAATCCGCTTATTGGAAGAGTTAGAATCCCTAAGGTATTGCTTAATCGTAAGACAATGTTAAGACATACGCCCAGGGCAGCACCTCCAGAGATGCCCAAAGTATAAGGTTCAACCAGGGGGTTACGGAACAGCCCCTGTAGGATAACCCCGGCGATACTCAAGGCACCGCCTACCGCGAGACCTAATAGAATGCGGGGCAAGCGAATGCCGAAGACGATACTGTGTTCGATATTACTACCTTCTTGGAGAAATAAAGAGATAATTTCTCTGAAAGGGATGCGGACTGAGCCCACACACAGCGAAAACACAGCTACTGCGGCAAGAATGCCGGTCAGGATCAATATCCACAGCAGCCAGCGAAATAGTCTTTTTTTCATTTTTGTCTCCTGGCCCAATAGAATAAGGATTGATCGCACTTTATTCCACCGGACGGGCCTACTTTTTTACCGGTGCTTCTGGGGAAAGTTTGTTCCCTGCCTCGGGATGAAAGATCGCGGCCAATTCTTTCAAAGCCTCGATAAAACTGAAGGGGGTTGGGCTACAAACCTTATCGGAATCAACGATATGAATAGTGTTGTTCTTTACTGCATTCATGGTTTTAAATTTCTGCCAGATTTCCTTTTCTTGTTCACCGACCACCCCCATGGTGACAATGAGAAGTATGTCTGGGTTTTGTCTGATGACTTGCTCGCGACTGTAAAGTCCGCTTTTTGCTCCCCGGGCGACATTTATTCCCCCGCCCAGTTCGATCAGTTCATTTATGAAAGAATTCTCAATAACAGTAAACAACGGATTGGCTCCTACTTGCATGAAGACATTAGGCTTGG
>DAOVPH010000096.1 GCA_030629295.1 Candidatus Latescibacterota bacterium
GATGTCAAATATGCCCTGCATAGAGATGAATCTGTGCAAAGAGATAGATTCCACACCAAAAGCTTGTACTCTTCCTCTTTGAGTCTTACCTTCTGAATGCGAAAGCATCAGAAATCTGAGAGACAATATCAGAAATCTGAGGATTTCGCCGGTTTCCTCACATAAAGTCTTCACAAAAGACCTCTTCCTCATCTGAGATTATCACGGCCAAGTCTATTCGTAGAGAAGCCAACTCTTGGTCACTGCTGGCCTCTTCTGGTTTGCTTCCATTTGCTTCGAAAATAGCAGCAATAGATGCTCACCCACCCGTCTTCGGGTGGGCCCAGACGGCCCGGGGACGGGCCTTTGAGCAGAAACTGGGCTGTTTTCATTCTTCGTGGTGCCGACTCCGTCGGCCTGGGCGTTTGCTCAAAAAATTGCGGGCCAATCTTGGCAAGCTGGCATGGAGATTGCTTCTACTGTTAAGGAGAAAAGCGTAATCCCAAAGCAGAAAGGAGGTGGAAAAATGTCGAAGGTTTTTTTGTCGATTGGATTAGTCCTGGTAGCCCTTTTAATGGTCGGATTCGGCGCCGTAATGGCTCAGGAGGACCCTGAGGTCCCTTCAATAGGTGAGCGGATAGCCCTCCATGGGACGCTGCAGAAGACGGAGGACGGGACCTATATCCTTGAGGGCAAATTCATCCTCCAAAGCCAGCTTGACCTTGAGCCATACGTTGGCAAAGAGGTAGTTATTAGAGGAAAGTTGATCGCTGAAGACCCTCCTACGGTTGAGGTGTTGGCTATCGAAGAGTGGGTTGCCGAAGAACCAGGAGAGCCTTATACTCCTTCGGTGGGCGATCATATAGACGTCCGGGGCATACTCCAGAAGACAGCCGACGGAACCTACCTCGTTGACGAAGTCGTCCTTCAGAGCAGCACCATCGACCTTGAGCCATATGTTGGTCAATTGGTGTGCGTTAAGGGAGAGGTAATTTCCGAAGATCCGCTTACGATTGAGGTAGAGGCTATCCAAGGACATGAATATGAACCTCCTGAGGTGCCTCAGGTCGCCCTGGCATGTCTCCACGGCGTGCTCCAGAAGACGGCTGCTGGGGGATATACCTTAGAGAACTCTGAAGGCCGTCCTTCTCCGGTCTCAGGTGTTATCCTCCAGAGCAGCACCATCGACCTTGAAGAATGGGTCGGCAAGGAAGTATGCCTCAGGGGAGAGGTTGTCTCCGAAGATCCTCTCACGATCGAAGTGTTGGGTATTAAAGAGTACGAGGACACCAACGAGCCTGGGATCGGCGAGGTTCCTCCCCAGACAATAGGTGCTCACGGGACGCTCCTGAAGAGGGATGACGGCACCTACACCCTTGATGACAGGATTATCCTTCAGAGTAGCACTATTGACCTTGAAGAATGGGTTGGCATGGAGGTAGTCATCAAGGCAGAGGTAACCCCCGCAGAGCCTGAGCCCGTCCTTGAGGTGTTGGCTATCTGTGAGTGGAATTCCGCCGCTTCTGAGGCCGTCACAGATGGAGAGGAGAGCTACGATGCCGAAACCCTGCGGAAGATGTTAGGCACTACCGCGGTTGAATCCTCCTCTTGGGGTGAAGTAAAGGTTCTGTTTCGATAAAAACTGAGCCCGGTTTTTTCAAAAAGAGGAGGCCGGGCTCTTAGCTTTTTCGTACTTCTGACAAAACTAAACATCTCTTCGGCTATAATTGTAACAGGGTAACAGGATGAAGTTTACAAATCTCTTTCTGGCACTGGTAATTGTAATTCTGGGAACACAGTTTGCCAGAGCGGAATTGTGGCCTGAAATTGATCTGTTTAAACTGGAGATTACAGGCTGTAAGGATGCGAAATTTGGCAAAATAGCCGCTCTGGACGACTATTTGTTTATTACTAATGCAGAAGGGCCATACACGGACAAAATTTTTGTTCTCAAGCTCTCTGGTTACGGATTGGCTGATCTTGTGGCAGCTAAAGACCTATCTCAACTGAAATATATCACTGATATTGAGGCTTCTGGCCAAAATCCAATGTACGTATATTTGACCTGCGAATCCAATGGTCTTTTAATATTCGACTTTGATCCTGAATCTAGAGATTTAAATCTGACCGGACGTTATGAGTTGCTTGATTACCCCCTAAGTATTTCTGTCAGAGGTTCCTATGCCTACATAACAGACGCAAATGACGGTCTTCATGTATTAGATATTTCAGATGCAGCAAGGCCTTGTAAAGTTGGGCATTACTCTCCGGGTAATCAGGCCAGTGATGTTTTCCTCTCGGATTCCTATGCGTTTGTGACTATCCGTGATTTGGACGTTTATAGCCTCAGAATTGTAGATGCCCATGATCTCCATGAGGTCGGACGCTATGACTTGGGGGTAATCGACGGTACTTCAGGGATCTTTGTTTCAGGTTCATATCTCTTTCTGGGATATAATGGCCCTATGTTAGGCGACGGAGAGGTTCTCATACTGGATATTTCGGACATTTCGAATCCCATTTGGGTTGGGAACATTCCTGCATATGCTCTCTACCCTACCGTCACTGGAAAGGGGTCTTACGTTTTCGTACTAGATGACTGCGAATTTAAGGTGTTGGGGATTTTCAATAAAGAAATTCGTAAGATAGGAAAGTGTTTTACTGGGTGTTGGAATATATGTGTTTCAGAGCATCATGTTTATCTTAGTGGGAGCTCTGGGAATCATGGCGGCGAGATTTGGGGGTTGGATATTGCAAGTTTACCAGAGCCTGCCCCTGCCGCAGTAACCACAACAACCTGGGGCGAGCTGAAAACCCTGTTTAAATAAAAGGAGACTGGAAATGGCAACAATAGGAGTTTGGCATGCCTGCGACAGGAGCGAACAGCTATTCGGAGATAATCATAACAGGGGTGTAACAGGATGAACTTTGCAAAGGTTTTAACATTATTGATAACTGTCCTCCTTTGGGCACAATCTGCTGGAGCTGATTCGGGAGAACAAAACCTACCGCTGGTGGGTTCTTACCAGGGCGTATGTCTTTACAATATAGCTGTTCAGGATGGCTATTTATTTGCCACAGGGAGGGATGATAAAACACTTTATATTTTCGACGTCTCCAACCCCGCTTCGCCTGCCCTTCTGGCAACCGAAGGGCTACCGGGAGAGGCCAGAGACATTCAGGTCTCCAGGAAAAAGACAAAGCTATACATATACCTTGCAATTACCCGTTCTGGGCTTTTGACAATATATGAGTTTAACCCTGAATCTGTGAGTTTAACTAATATCCTGAATTATAGTCAGATTGATACTCCTGGGGATCTCTCAGTCAGGGATTCCTATATCTATGTGCTTGACTGGGGAAGCGGCCTCCGAATTATCGATATTTCAGATATTTCAAACCCTCAGGAGATTGGTTACTACAGGGATGAGCAGATTGGCCCTTTTTTTATTTCAGGGTCTTATGCATTTATTGGCAGTGGTTTTGTCATCGCAAGCCTTAAAATTATAGACATCTCCGATCCTCGAAATCCATCTGAGGTTGGATGTTATGAAATAGGGCAAATGGATGGTATACATGATGTTTGTGTTTCAGATTCATATGCCTTTGTCTTGTGGGATGGTCCTATGCTGGGCGATTGTTGTCTTTCCATAATAGATGTTTCAGATATCTTAAGACCTGTTCAAGTTAGTGAACTCTGGTTTGCTTATCTTTATACTTTATCTACATTTGATAATTATATCCTCATATTTGGTGATCACGACCTACAAGTGGTTGATATTAGTGATATTGCCAAACCACACAAGGTTAGAAGATACTCGGTACAAGGTAGTCACGCCGTTGTTTCGGGCTATTACGCTTATGTGGGCAGCCGCCATGACGGGCTTCTGATTTTAGACTGTAGGGAGCTCTGTACAGCAACCAATGTGCAACCTATAACTTGGGGCCAAATAAAGGCTCTATTCAGGTGAAAGGAGGGATAAAGATGGCAGGAGCAAGGACGGGAGTTTGGCATGCCTGTGACAGAAGTGAGCATCCCTTTGGTGATGTTCACAAGGCCATACAAACAGGTCGCAACAGGGAGATAATGAAGGTGAAGACCGCAATAAAGATTCTCTATTTGAGTCTGGTCTTTTTGGTTTCTGTTTCTGAAAGGCTGGATGCTGTTTCCATTTTAGGAGAAGTGGTTGAAGCTTCGGACTACATCTTTACAGGTTGCTACATAGGGGGGCGGGAATATGGTAGCACTTTGATCGAAGCTAAGATTAAAGTTATAGAGTGGTTAAAAGGTTCTATACAGCCTGACGAAATTTCTGTAAAAATTCCTTGGGGTCCAGAGGGTGAAGATTTACCTGCCCAAGATTGGATCGGAAGGGACTCTTTCCAACGGAAGCCCCTTGCGAAGTTCATAGTATTTGTGAAAAAAGGACCGGAAGGATTTGAGCTGGCAAAACCGAATTGGAGTGTCTACACCATAGAAAATGGCTGGGTTCTCGGTCTTCACGACCTTGACTGGGCTTTTTTAGATGAGATTCGAAGCCGTGTGCGAGGTGAGATTTTATGGGATCAACCTGGGCGGATTATGAAAGCTTTTGCAGCAAGTACAAACCAAATTCTAGCTGGTTACAGCCCATTTGTTATATCAATGATGCACCCGGAGTGGCCAGCAGGTGTGACCTATGCGGTGCTGAGAAACTATGAGGTTGTTTGGAATTCCGAACCAGAATATGTTATTCCCCGGGAAGAGGTCTTTTTAATTCAACGTGAGAATTGCACTCTGCCCGTAGCACCTATATGTTATGTCCAAACAGGTGTGGATCGTTATCTCTACTTAGGTCAGTATATTCCTGTTCTCTTAGATTATTATTCTCCATTCGGCATTACTCTGAAGCACTGTTTTTGGTTTCCTCTAGAAGCGTTTAGCATTTTTCTTATCAAGGATGGCAAAGTGTACCCTTTTGATTTTTCTGTTCAAGAATTTACCGATGAGATTATCAGATTGAAACAGGGAAGTCCGACAGGCGTAAGTGTAACAACTTGGGGAGCCGTTAAAAGGCGATTCTCTAACAAAGGAGGTTTAAAATGGCAGCGATGATAGGAGTGTGGTTTGTTTGTGATCTGAATGGCGGCAATTCGTTCGATGATACCCACAAGTCTCGCATTCTGGAGACGGAATGTAACAGGATGATCACAAGCCAGCATAAATCGGGAGGAACAAATTCCGAGATAGATGCCGCCGATTGGGCAAAGGGGAATTCATCCCGACCCAGGATGATCCCAGGCCAAACCAGAGCAACCAGTTATCCTTATTACCACCTTTATGCAGCTCATCGGTACCCTCCCAATCACGTGCAATATGCTGAGGAGTCGTACAATAGCCTAAAGAACGCGGGTGTGCTCAGCGGGATTGAAGGATTCGTTGTATACCATGAGGCTCCCGACCCAGGTTATAGCGCAGAGATGAAGGAGGTAATGGAGAAATTAAGGAATCTTTACAAGGGCGACACCGGTAAAGACCCTGAACTTTATGCAATTGCTGGGGATGATCCTGATCCCGAGAAGGGTATTCCTAATCGGGATGCTTTCTTCAACAATCTTTGGTGGTACTCCAAAGGGGTGTTTGTCTCAGAGAAATATTGCTGGAGCGAAAATTGGAAGAATACAGAAAAGCCAATGGTGGAATTTGAGAAGTGCATCATTAATACAGCTAACACGGCCAAGGCGAAGAGGGCTTCCCAGGGATGGCCTTGCAGGTGGATAGCGATTGTTGGAGCTCATACGGATACTTATCAGGGCAGAAATTATTACACACCTGATGAGTATGAACTCCGTTATACGTCCTTGCTTCCGGTCGGCTTAGGAGGTGATGGTGTCGCTTATTTTGTCTTCGATTGGGCAAGTTGGACGCCCTGTACAGATGATATCTTCAGAAACTCCACCACCCGGCAGAACATCAGCAACCTTAAGCCCAGAATCGATTGGCTGAAGAGCCAGCTTGAACCTTACAGTAACCCGGGTTACTCTGGATGGAAATACAATACTACCAACGGTGGCTGGCAGTCTTTCCCTGAATCTGACTGGCTTGATAGGATACAAGAGAATCAAGGGGACAACACCAGTTGGCAGAAAAAGCTGCTGGTGGCATTCTGGAAAGGATACACAGGCCATGAGGCCTGGCCCGTAACCAGCCGGGATCCCTGGACCGGAAACTACTCCTATACAGCCTACTTTAAGCAGGAAACCCATGTGATCTGGGATGGAGACGACAAAGGGAATCTGACCCAGTTTTCCTTTACGATGCCCCCAGGTGACACAAAATTATTAGAGTTGTGGCCTACGATGTGGTAGCTGGCGGATTAAACTGAAGGAAATGTGGACTATGAACA
>DAOVPH010000032.1 GCA_030629295.1 Candidatus Latescibacterota bacterium
AAGAGTTTTTATGATATGCTGAAACACCTCTTCGACGCTGACTTGCCCATCTATCTGTTTCAGAAGTTCTTTGTTTTTGTAGAATTCCTTCAGAGGGGCGGTTTGCTCAGTATAGACTTCAAGTCTGTTGATGATTGTCTGCTCTCTGTCGTCTTCTCTCTGGATCAGTTTAGCCCCACATAGATCACACCTACCTGGCCTCTGGGGAGGCGAGGAAAGCAGATTATAGTTCCTTCCACAACAGGGGCAAATTCTCCGGGAAGACAGCCGCCGAACAAGCACTTTTGAGTCTACCTCAATGCTGATGACCGCATCAAGCTTCTCCTCAAACGAGCTCAAAAGTCCATCCAGGCCTTCTGCCTGCACCACAGTTCGGGGAAATCCATCTAAGATGAACCCTTTCCTACCATCTATACCCATCAGCCTTATCTTAATTAGGCCCAACATCAAATCATCTGGAACAAGTTCGCCTGCCACAATGTAAGAATTAGCTTCAGCTCCCAGTTCGGATTCTTCTTTCACTGCTTGCCTGAGAATATCCCCCGTGGAGATATGAGGAACATCGTATCTTTCTGCCAGCTGGATAGCTTGGGTGCCTTTGCCTGCGCCGGGAGGGCCTAAGATAACTACTCTCATAGTAACAATCAGAGGAACCGTTTCCTGCCCCTGAGCCTTGTCTTGCCCATAAAGCTATCGTAGTGACGGATAAGCAGGTGAGATTCTATCTGCTGCAGAGTATCCAGAGCCACTCCCACCATGATAAGAAGCCCTGTGCCTCCCAAAAAGTTGCTAAAGGCAGCGGAGACATTCATAGCCTTGACAATGAAATACGGAAAAACAGCTATCATAGCAAGGTAGATCGCTCCAGGGAGGGTGATCCTGGTCAGAACCCGGTTGATATAATCGGCAGTCCTCTTGCCCGGCCTGACTCCCGGGATGAATCCCCCGTATTTCTTCATGTTATCCGCCAGGTCAACCGGATTGAGCACCACAGCGGTGTAAAAATAGGCGAAAAAGACGATCAATGTTCCGTAAAAGAACCAATAAACCGGCGATTGAAGAGACAGAAGGTTGACCATTGTTTGGATAGTTTCGTTTTCGCCCATAAAGGTAGCGATGGTTTGGGGGACAAACATGATCGCCTGGGCGAATATGATGGGAATAACACCGGCCGTGTTCACCCGCAGTGGGATATGCGTACTCTGACCTCCATATATCTTTCTGCCCACAACCCGTTTGGCATATTGAACCGGTATTTTTCTCTGACCCTGGGTCATAAAGACTACTGCTGCAACCACCGCAATCATCAGGGCGAATAGGAATAACTCGCTGATAATACTCCTGTTACCAGCTATGAGTTGCCTTATCTCAGTAAGCACTGCCCCAGGGAAACGAGCTATTATCCCCACAAAAATGATCAGAGAGATGCCATTGCCAATGCCCTTGTCGGTAATCTGCTCACCCAACCACATAAGAAAAACAGTGCCAGCAGTGATGGTGATCATAGTCATCAGCCGGAATCCCCATCCAGGATTGGGAACTACTGCCAGTCCAGAGGGAGACACCTGGCGCTCTATGAATATGCTTACCCCGTAAGACTGGAACAGAGCAAGGATCACGGTGCCATAGCGTGTATATTGGGTGATTTTCTTTCGCCCCTCCTCACCCTCTTTTTGCAACTTCTGGAAAAAAGGAAGTACCGATCCCAAAAGCTGCAAGATAATAGAGGCACTGATATAGGGCATAATTCCCAAGGCGAAGATGGTCACCTGTTTAAAAGCACCTCCCACGAACATATCGTACAAGCCAAACAGGGTTCCCTGTATTCTGCTCCAGAATTCTGCCAGTGCCACCGGGTTGATCCCTGGAACAGTTACATGGCATCCGAATCTGAAGACCACCAGCAAAGCAAGGGTAAACAGGAGCTTTTTCCTTAATTCAGGGATACGGAAAACATTTTGGAAGTTCCTCAGCACTTTATATCACCTCTGTTTTTCCCCCGGCTTGTTGGATCTTCTCCGCGGCGGCCTTGCTGAAGGCGTTGGCCTTTATCGTCAGGGCAGTCTCCAGCTTCCCATCTCCCAGAACCTTAACCGGAAGGAGAAGGTTGGCAATTAACCCAAGTTCTTTTAGCCGGAGAGGGGTCACCTCACCTTCCCACCTTCTGCGGGAAATGTCGCTGAGATTAACGATTTGATACTGTTTCCTGAAGATATTAGTGAACCCTCGTTTGGGAACTCTTCTCTGCAGGGGCATCTGTCCCCCCTCGAACCAGGGTTTCACTCCACCTCCTGACCGCGCGTTCTGCCCCTTATGTCCCCGACAGGCTGTCTTCCCATGTCCTGAGCCGGGACCACGACCCACTCTCTTAGATTTTTTCACTGCTCCCGACACATACCTCAGTTCGTTCAGATTCATTGCACCCCCTACCTGCCCCTTAGGGTGCGAAGCTATCCCCGGGGCCTATCTTTAGTCGCTTTTAACTTCCACTAAATGCCGAACTTTCTCGATCATTCCCCTGATCTGGGGAGTATCAGGATGTACTACAGTTTGATGAAGCCTCTTGATTCCCAAGGCCCTTATAGTCAATTTCTGAGGCTTAGACCTGCCAATAGCACTTCTTCTCTGAGTTATGTAAACCTTTCCTGCCATCATATCACCATTAAGCTAATATCTGTGTTAAAGAAAGTTAACGCTGCTCTTTAATCAATCACCAATAAGGGCAATCCATACTGACCAATTTATAGTTCAGGACTTCACTGGCTGAGCTGTGAGCTTTCTGCTGTTTTTTTATCCAATGAAGCGGTTGAAAGCTCCCCTTCTTCGGACTCTTTTCTTCTAACCTGGGTCATATCAACGATGTCCTTTGTGGTCATAAGGGCCTGCATCGTTGCTTTTACAACATTGACCGGCTTGGGCGAACCCAGGGATTTGGCCAGGATATTCTCCACCCCCGCCATCTCTAAGACAATCCTCACTCCTCCTCCAGCGATTATACCCGTACCAGGAGATGCTGGTTTCAGTAAGACTTTAGCTGCACCACACTTACCTATCACCTGGTGGAAAATAGTTCCATCAACCAACGGGATAGAAACCATACCTTTCTTTGCTACCTCTGTAGCCTTTCTTATTGATTCAGAGAGTTCTTTGGCCTTGCCGAATCCCACCCCCACACGACCTTTTTTGTCCCCAACAGCAACTAAGGCATTGAAGCTGAACCGTCGTCCTCCCTTGACCACTTTAGCTACCCGATTAATATGGATAACACCTTCGTTCAATTCCGGCGCTGTCGTTTTCTGCAATTAATCCTCCCTTTTTAGTTAAAATTCCAGCCCTTCCTCTCGGGCACCTTCTGCCAGAGCCTTCACTCTGCCGTGATAGAAATACCCAGCTCGATCAAATACTACTCTTTGGATCCCCTCCGCCTTGGCCGTCGTCGCCAGAAATTTCCCCACCTCTCTGCTTTGTTCACACTTACCCTTCATCGTTTTGATCTTCTCCCGCACTTGGGGAGTGAGAGTGGATACCCCAATGAGAGATTTTTGGGAAATGTCATCTACTACTTGAGCATATATGTGCTTCAGACTCCGGTATACTACCAAGCGGGGACGCTCGGCAGTCCCTATTACCTTCTTCCTGATGTGTCGATGCCGTTTTTCTCTGTTTAGACTGACTTCTTGGGATTTTTCCATAATTGTAGCTCACCGTAATTAAGACAATATTGAAAATTACGTTACTTGTGCGCCTGCTTTACCCGCCTTACGACGGATTGTTTCTCCTTCATACCGGATTCCTTTTCCCTTGTAAGGTTCAGGAGGTCTGAAGGATCGAATTATTGCCGCCGTCTGTCCGACCTTCTGCCTATCTATACCTTTGACGATGATCTTCTGGGCCGCTTCTTGCTCACCTCTGGTGCGCCGTCCCTCTTCCAGGGCAAATTCAATACCCTCGGGAGCAGGCAAGACAATGGGATGTGAGAATCCTAAGCTCAACTGTAAGTCAGGCCCATCCAATTTCGCTCGGTAACCAACCCCTACGATTTCCAGCCTCCGCTCAAACCCCTGGCTTACCCCCTGTACAGCATTAGCAACCAACGATCGGGTAAGCCCATATAATGCCTTAGCTTGCTTACCCTGGTCCTCACAGGTGAGCTCCATCTTTCCTTCCTTCACCTGTATCTGTATATTTGGCTTATAGGACACCGAGAGTTCCCCTTTGGGCCCTTTTACCAATACATCTCCATCTTCAACATTGACCTCAACCACTTGAGGGATTACAATAGATTTTCTGCCTATCCGTGACACCTGTCGTTCCTCGCTGGTTTTAAATTCTTCTGATTACCACACATAACAGATGACTTCTCCGCCCACACCTGCTGCCCTGGCCTGCCCATCAGTCAATACCCCTTGGGACGTGGAAAGTATAGCTATACCTAAACCATTCAGGACTTTAGGAACACCCTTATGGCCTACATACTTTCTCAACCCAGGTTTACTCACCCTGTTGATTGCCTTGATAAAACTGTTCTCCTGGAGGTCATACTTAAGATAAAGCCTAAGGCGACCTTGCTTGTTATCTTCAATAACAATATAATTTTCGATGAAATTTCTCTCTCGAAGTATCTCAGCTATCCTCTGCTTCATCTCAGAGGCAGGGATATCCACCTTTCTGTGTTTTGCTGCACAAGCGTTTCTGATATTGGTGAGCATATCACCGATTGGATCAGTCATACTCATACTTTTTCATCTCCCATTTTTGAACCAGAAGCCCGATTTCTTGCGTCTGGCTATTTAAGGGTTCCTTTTCGTTCTTCAGCAGCTTAAAGTCTACCAACTTGCTTTAGTTATGCCTGGAATCTCGCCCGAGAGAGCGAGCTCCCGGAAGCATATTCGACATAGCCCAAATTTTCTCAAATAGCCGCGGGCTCTACCGCACCGGAAACAGCGATTATACTGTCGAACCTTGAATTTCGGCTTCTTCCCTGATTTAACAATTAGAGCTTTCTTGGCCACGAAACCTCCTTTCAGCTTTTTCTATCTAAAGGGTGCTCCAAAATTCTTCAGCAGTTCAAAAGCCTCCTCATCAGTCTTTGCTGAGGTTACAATAGTTATGTCCATTCCCATTATCTTTTCTATCTTGCTGTAGCTTATTTCAGGGAATATAACCTGCTCTCTAATGCCCAGTGTAAAGTTGCCCCGACCATCGAAGGAGTTAGGACTTATCCCCCGAAAATCCCGGATTCGAGGCAGGGCGAAATTCAAAAGTCTGTCTAAGAATTCGTACATCAGGTCACCCCGGAGTGTCACTGCACAGCCGATAGGCATCCCTGCCCTCAACTTGAAATTGGAGATCGACTTCTTGGCTTTTCTCACAGAAGGTCTCTGCCCAGTAATAGTAGTCAGCTCCTTTACGGCTGCATCCAGTGACTTGGAGTCCTGGACAGCCTCACCCACGCCCATATTTACTACAATCTTCTCCAATCCAGGAACTTCCATTATGTTATGATAACCAAACTTCTCCTTCAGTTTGGGAACAATCTCCTGTTGATACATAGTCTTAAGTCGCACTGCCATAAATCTATCCCCTCTTGAGTCAAAAGTAAAGGAACATCAGCGTGGTTAAGTTGACCGAGCAAGGACGAAAAGGACATAGACCTGATCTAAAGGGCATCTAACATCTCGCCACATTTTTTACAAACCCTCACTCCAGTGCCATCTTCCATAGTTTTTCTGCCGACCCGGGTAGCCTGGTTGCAACTTTTACAAACAACCATTAGGTTAGAGAGTTGTATCGGCGCTTCCTTTTCCAGTATACCGCCCTGTTGATTTGTCCGAGGGCGAGTATGCCGTTTAACCATATTGACATGCTCAACAACTACCTTGTCCTGCTTGGGGAAAACCTTCAATACTCTCCCCTGTTTTCCCCGGTAGTCTCCAGCGATTACCAGAACAGTGTCGTTCTTTCTGATCTTGAACCCCATTTTTCCTCTCTCGATAATTTAATAGACCTCTGAGGCCAGAGAAACGATCTTCATAAATTGTTTCTCTCTGATCTCTCTGGCTACCGGACCGAAAATTCTTGTGCCTCGTGGTTGCTTCTGGTCATCTATCAAGACAGCAGCATTTTCGTCGAATCGGATGTGAGAACCGTCTTTCCTTTTCATCTCTTTTTTGGTCCTGACAACTACCGCTTTCACAACATCTCCCTTTTTGACCGTCCCACTTCCGGGGATAGTAACCTTTACCGAAGCAGTGATAATATCACCAATTCGGGCATATCTTCTCCCAGATCCGCCCAATACCTTAATGCACATTATCTCCTTGGCTCCAGTGTTGTCAGCCACTCGCAATCTTGTATATTGCTGTATCATCTGGTCGTCCTCACTTCAAGCCTTGCCTACTCTGCCTTTGTTATTATTCTGGCTAATCTCCAGCGCTTAGTTTTACTCAAAGGTCTGGTCTCGGTCAACTCAACCAGATCACCCGTTTGAGCAACATTCTCTTCATCATGGGCGTGGAGTTTTTTAGTTTTACGGAAAACTCGTCCGTAAAGTGGATGCCTCACTAATGTGGTTATCGCCACTGTAACGGTCTTGTCAGGCTTGTTACTGATTACCCTGCCTATTCTGATCTTCCTTTTTCCCTGTTGTTTCACTGCTATTCTCCTCGGGTTCCTGGGGTTGGGGTCCTAATGCCAGCTTTCTCAGTCCCAATTGATGCTCGTGCAGAATGGTTTTCAATTGGGCAATCTCCCGCTTCATCTGGCGAATCCTTCTGTGATTGCCTAACTCCTTTCTGGTAGCCAACTGGAACCTTAGGTTGGACAACTCCTCTTCGGCATCGCTAGCCCTATTAACTGCCTCGTTATATGTTAACTGTCTCAGCTGGTAAGATTTCATTTTAAAGGATACTCTCCTCCGTGCGTTCGATGAATCTGGTTTTAATAGGCAGCTTATGACTGGCAAGAGCTATGGCCCTTTGGGCTAAGTCTCTGGAAATACCTCCCAGTTCGAACATAATTCGTCCCGGTTTGATCACCGCTACCCAGTATTCTACCGCGCCCTTCCCTTTGCCCATTCTGGTTTCAGCAGGTTTAATGGTCACCGGTTTGTCTGGGAATATGCGAATCCACAGCTTTCCGCCTCGGCGAATATGTCTGGTCACTGCAATCCTGGCTGCTTCGATCTGCCGGCTGGTGATCCAACCAGGTTCAAGTGCCTGCAACCCATATTCACCAAAGGCGAGTTCCACTCCTCTGCAGGCAATGCCTTTCATCCGCCGTCGTTGTTGCTTCTTGTATTTAGTCTTCTTAGGCATTAACATTTAAAATATCCTCACTTGCTGAAGCTATCACTGTCAATTATTTCCCCCTTATATATCCATACCTTCACTCCGATCGTGCCATAGGTAGTGAAAGCAGTGGTAGTACCATAGTCAATATCTGCTCTCAGGGTATGCAGGGGAACGCTTCCCTCTCTGTATTGCTCTCTCCTGGCCATCTCAGCGCCTGCCATTCTTCCCCCGCACATAACCCTGATCCCTTTGGCTCCCAGTTTCATTGTTGAAGTTACTGCTCTTTTGACCGCCCTGCGGTAGTTAATCCTCTGCTCCAATTGATTTGCGATGTTTTCCGCCACCAGCTGAGCATCGAGTTCAGGGTATTTTATTTCCTGGATATTAATATAAACTTCCTTCTTGGTTAGGTATCGCAGTTCATCACGCAGTTTATCTACCTCTGCGCCCTTTCGGCCGATTACTATCCCTGGACGAGCAGTGTGAATGGCGAGGGTGACCTGTTTAGCCGCCCGTTCTATGGAAACCTGTGACACTCCAGCATGGCTGAACCGGCTCTTCACATACTTGCGCAGCATCAGATCCTCCCGGAGCAGCTCGGAAAAATTCTGCCGGGCGAACCACCTCGATTTCCAGGTTCTGATAACTCCTAATCTGAATCCTACCGGGTGTGTTTTCTGCCCCACATGAAACCTCCTATTTTTCTTCCCCAATCACTACTGTGATATGACTTGACCGTTTTCTGATTGGTGTAGCTCTCCCCATGGCTCGGGGGCGAAATCTTTTCAGCGTTGGCCCCTGACTCACACGGATATCCTTGATAACCAGCTCCTCCGTATTGACCTTTGCTCCGCCTTCTTGGTCAAGTAGGTTGGCAATGGCCGAACGAAGGACCTTCTCCACCGAGACACAGGCAGCTTTCGGAGAGAAATGGAGTAAGTTCAATGCCTCCTCCACCGCCTTGCCTCTTATCATATCAATCACTTGTTTGACCTTACGGGGGGATATTCTGATATATTTAGCTTCTGCCTTCGCTTGCATCTATTTCTCCTCGGGCACTATTTGGTGTCTATCCGGAAAGTACCTATCTTTGTCTTTTAGTGTCATTGCGAGCGACTGCAAGGAGCGAAGCAATCTCTTTAATATCAGGGGATTGCTTCGTCGCGGAGCCTGTGCTGAGCGATAGCGAAGTGCTCCTCGCAATGACAAAACAAGCTCCCCACCTATGCTTTTCCGGGCAGACACTAAATAGTTACGGGTTTTGAATACAACTGTTCAATATCGGGTACTTTTCCGCTTGCCGGCCGGTGGAGGACCTCGCCCGCGTTTTCCACCACTAGGACTCCCTCGTTCTCTCTGTCCGCATAATCTTGAATCCTGACCTGCTCAGGGTCTAAGTAGCCGAGATTTATCTTTCTGCACCTCTGTTCTGAAATGCCGGTGGCTAAGACTACTTCTATCCGAGGGGTCTCTCTGCCGTCTATGAAAGTCCCAATTCCCTTTACATAGGTGGAGTGAGCTAAAATTGCCCCCGGCACATCTTTGAACCTATCCATTTGTTTCAGAAAGTAGTCTCGGGTGTGATATCCCACCTTTTCTATATCCTCTCCGTGGGTGTAGGAGACCTCAGTTATGTGAGGGGCATAGATTATCAATCTCCCCCCATCTGCTACCACCGGTTCCAGTTTGTACATACACTTCCCTGCTGTCCACAGATCCTCATACATCTGGGGAGCAATGGACAAAACAGTAGGAAACGCTCTGTTTAAATACTTGACATTAATCCGGGCAGACAGGTCAGCCGCTTCTGACCACAACTTCTCACCACCGGCGAAAAACCCGAACACCTTCCCCTCTTTTTCCACAAAGGAGAAGAGAGTTATGGCAAGACCTATCAGAGATACCGCTTTGTTGATGATCTGTCTGGGAGGAGTATCCTTCACTCCGTTGATCTTAGGATTAGTAATCAAGGCTCCCAGCCAGTGGAACTTGTGAATGATCTCGGGTCCAGCAATCCCTGGGAAAAGGTATTTATATCCTCCTGAGAATCCCACCACTTCATGGGGGAAAACAGGACCTACGATTAGGAGCTCATTATATTCAAAGATTCTTTTATTTATCTGCACGGGAATATCCTCATCCATAAGTCCTTGGGATAGCTCCCGTACTTGTTCCCGAGAGATTGTCCCGATATATTTCAATTGTTCGGGACAATCCCAGTGGTGCTGAAAGATGCCGATCTTGCCGTATTTGGTCTCCCTCTTTTCTCTGGTTATTCCCAGATGTTGATATATTTTTGTCTCGTCTAAAATCGGATGGGTGCCCAGGGCAATCATGAAATCTAATTTACTTACCGTACCCAGAAGTTGCTCTGAGATAGCCTGGAAGAAGAGATTTAGCGGTCCGGAACGAGTAGTATCCGGAATTATAACCAGCACCCTCTTGTCCTTATAGTTCCGCTGTTGAAGAGCCTGTTTACAGACAGTGACAAGTTCTTCTCTGCTCAGAAATCTCTCCGTCTGTTCTATATTCATTGTCATAATTAGCCACGAAGTCACAAAGACCCCATTGTTTTTATCTTCGTGCCTTGCTGTCTTAGTGGCTAAAATCAACTACAGGATGAGCAGCCTTCCCTCCGGGTTAAATCTCTGGTAGAGAGACCTTCTTATCTCTTGTTTCCCTTGGTAAGAGCTTCTATGGTCATAGTCAGTCTTTTCCCAGGAAGGCGTGGTGAGAAGAGACTTGTCAAACTCATCTAAAAGTTTTTTCTCGAATTCACCCGCATATTTTCCCTTAATAAAGACCTGAAAGGCTGGGGAGAATTCATCCCAGGCCTCTTGTTCTTTCCCTGGCGGAGTAGGATAGAACAGACCGTTGTTGGCTTTGACTGCCTTTAAATCTCCAGCCCCATCTCCGAGCATCAGCACCTGATCGTCCCTATATCCGCCGGCTTTCTTGGCCATTTCGATGTGATGGCCCTTCGACCCCATCTCCTGCCCACAGATAAGCCGGACATATTGGGCTATTCCCTGGGCCTCCCAGTAATCGGCCAAGTCCTTGTAGGGAGTTTTGGAGACCACTATGACATCAGCCCACTGGGCCATCAGTTCCAGAGATTCTCCAACATTGTTGAAGGGAGGAATTCTGGCCGATATGTAAGGGAAAGTCCTGTTTACCGCTTCGCTCCAACCCAAGAGTTTATATAAACCGAAGTCGGTAGGATTCTTCTCCAGGAATCTCTCCAGACTGGGATTGCCCAGTCCCAGTTTATTCTCCCGAGCATAGGTGAGGTAGTCGTCCAGAGATTTTCTGTCGGGAAGTTGGATGTTCTTTTCTTTCAAGACCTTTTTGACATCCGCTCTTTGGCTGAGGGCAGTGAGAGTCAGTTGCACCGCGATAAAACGGTTGCAGCCTCTGTCTACAGAAAATAGATTGTAATATTCGGCTACCTCGCGGAAGTAGGACTCGATATCCCAAAGTCCATAGA